>JALVES010000392.1 GCA_027030635.1 Saprospiraceae bacterium
GTCCACATATCGCGGCAGAGGTCTGTGAAGATAGAGGCCAGGCGCATGAGTCCGTGCATTTGAGCGGCGAGGTGGTCGTAAGGCTCGATTTGGGTGGTGGGAAAGCTGCGCTCCAGTCCGAGGCGCTCGTCAACAAAGCGTTTGGCGAAAGCCTGCCAATCTATATCCGGATAGGCAACGTAATGTGCGTTGAAGTTGCCGACAGCTCCTCCGAATTTGGCTCGATGGGGAATGCTTTTGAGGAGTTGCCATTGCCCTTTCAGCCTTTCGGCAAATACGCTCAGTTCTTTGCCCAGTCGAGTGGGGGAAGCCGGTTGTCCGTGCGTGCGCGCCAGCATGGGGACGTCTTTCCAGGCTTTTGCCAACTGCTCAATTTGCAAAATCACCTTGCTGAGGGCGGGATAAAAAACCTCCTCCAGCGCATCGCGCAACATGAGCGGAAAAGCCGTGTTGTTGATGTCCTGTGAGGTCAGGCCGAAGTGAATGAATTCCTTGTATTTTCCCAGCCCCAGGTCTTCCATGACCTCTTTGAGGAAGTACTCCACGGCCTTGACATCGTGGCGCGTAACGGCTTCTATTTCTTTGACTCGCCCGGCATCCTCCGTCGTGAAGTTGAGCGCGGCTCGTTGCCTCAACAACTGCAGTTGCTCTTCGCGGATATCGCGCAGAGGCGGCAGCGGTATTTCGCAGAGCATGATGAAGTACTCCACTTCCACCTGCACCCGATAGCGGATGAGAGCGTATTCCGAGAAATAGGAGCGGAGCGCTTCCGTAGCGCGGGCATAGCGGCCGTCTATGGGTGTGATGGCAGTGAGCATAGGTTCAGTTTTTCGGGGCAAAGATACGCAGCGCGACGGACTCACTTGATGAGCCGCAGCATTTCCTCTTTTCCGTTTTCTGTTTTTACTCGCAGGTAGTAGATGCCTTTCGGCAAATGGGCGGGCGTTTCCAGCGTCAAGGGCAGTCTTTGAGCTGCAGGCCATCGTTTAATCAGGATTATTTTTTTGCTTGCGTCAAATAGCTGTATCTCTCGTATGTAAGCGTCTTTATGAGATTCCAATGTAATTTTTTCTGTAAACGGATTGGGCCATGCTCGGATGCTGTCGGGCTTTCCTGTTCGGCTCTGGTCTTCAGCAGGGTTTTCTGTTGAAGAAACGATGCTTTCGATTTGAAAGAAGTGCAGCAGTGGGGGAAGTTGTCCGAAGCCTTCTGCTGCGAGATAGCCTTTCCAGATGCCGGAGAAGCAGATGCCCTCCAACTGGCCGTTGACAAAGGGCGAACCCAGCGAGATGCGGCGCTTGTTGCCCGCAAAAAAGTGCCCTTGGGGATAGTCGTAGAGCAGCCAGAGGATGCCTTCCTGCGTAAGCGGAGCCAGGCCGAGGAGGATGATGTGTCCTTCGGCATCTATGTCGGCAGCCGTGATGAGGGCTTCGGTGTCAAAGCTGTCTCTCAATTGGGCGACATAGCTGCCTGCTTCGGCGGGTAGTACGTAGTGGTAGGTCTTTTGGTCCAGCCAGCGTTTGGTGAAGAGATGCAGGCTGTCATTGGCGAAAAAGAAGGCTTCGCAGTCGAAGTTGTTTTGTGCCGGCGCGGGTTCGAAAGAAGTCTGGTCTTCGTACTGAAAGGCAATGACTTCCGTAGTGGCTGCGTTTTGGCTGAGTTGATTGATGGGGACTTTGTAAATTTTCAGGTCGCTGCGGTCGCCGTCGTTGTTTCCAAAATCACCTACGTAGAGGTAGTTGTCGTCGCGGGCGAGGTCTTCCCAGTCGGTATTGCTGCTGTTTACGAGCAGTGTTTCGTGTTCGGGCAGGCCTGTGGCAGTGTGGAGTTGATAGAGTTTTTGCGGGGTATAGCTGTCCGTTTGAGCCCAGAGCTGGTTGTTGATAAACGCCAGTCCTGAAATTTCGTCTAAGCTTTCCGTTAAATCGGCAAGGTAAATGGGCTGGTAAGAGGTGGGAGGGTATTCGCAGGAGCCGTCATTGA
>JALVES010000393.1 GCA_027030635.1 Saprospiraceae bacterium
GGATCTTCTCCGAGCCAAAAGAGGCATTTGCCGAAAGGCGTAAAGCAACAATGGCATCGCGCCAGAGAAATTGGTAATATCTGAAATCCACGCCCACGATGCCGGTAAACCCCTCGTTCAGCTGCACGCCAAAGCCCTCGGAGAAATCCGTGCCAAAGCCCTTCAGCCCCTCAAAATACACCTTGGTACGCAAACCCCGCAACAGATTGGGCGCCAACGGAATGCTGTTGTCAAACACATAACTCAAGCGCAAACCAAGGTGATGACTCGACTCGGCCGGAGTATTCAGCGTAGCCGGATCGGAAGCCTTGTCAATAACGTTGTCCGTCCGCCAGGTCAAAGTGCTTTGCAGGCGGCTGAAAACGTCGAAGGGATAGCGATACTCATTTTGTAAAAGAAAAACCGTAGCCCGCCGCTCGGGGAACAGGGGCGTGGGGATTTCCACCGGCAGCACGAACTTCCTCATGCTGTAATAAGCCGCATAACGACGGTCTATGCGCCGGCGCTTGTCGTCATAGACGGCATAAAACTCCGCCCCGTTGAAAGAAGTCGGCAGCCTCATGCCGATTTCCAGCACGTGGTCTTCCAGCACATCCTTGAGCACGCTGCGCATCAGCAATCCGGGCGGCTGGAAAGAAGAAGCCTGAGGCACGCCGCTAAAGCTGTTCAGGCCATCAAACAGCGGCTCATTGCTCATGTCCGAGCCCACATAGTCTATCTTAAAGCGCAGGCGATAAGGCGTAATGACCGCAGGGCGAAAGGGGTACCAAAGAGCATCCGGCTTTTTCACAGCCAAAGGCCGGACAGGCGCTGCCAGTTCGCTCTCCTCCTCGTTCGGGGCTTCGGCCACTTCTTCCTGTGGCTCCCAGACCTCTTCAAACTCCGATTGGAAGTAATGCATGTCTATGGGAGGCAGGCTGTCCGTCGCTTCGGCGCCTTCCTCCTGTTGGCCGTGCAAAGCCGGCAGACTATCTTCCAAAGGGGCATCGGGAGCGGTATCCCACAGAGGCTGTGCAGGGGGCGCCAGGCCCGATTTTCGGCGGAAAAGCGTATAGACCGGGCGCGCCTTCTGCGAGGGGTCGGCGGGCAGGCGACAGAGGTGCCAGCCCTTTTTGTCCTTCTTGCTGCGCTTGAAGTAGAGAAGCTCGTAAAGCGCTCCTCCGGCTCGTTGCTGCTCCCGTATGCCGGTGTTGTAATTGGTGGCCGCATGGAGCACAGAGCGCCGCTTGATGACCGGATGCAACCAGACGCTATCCACCTCGGCCAGCAGGCTGCTGTCTATTTTCTCTTCCCAAAGCGTATCGGGATGGAAGACCATTTCCTCCCCGTTGTGCAGCCGCACGATGCGCTCGTAGTGATGAATGTACTCCTCCAGATATCCGTAATAGCGGTTGGTGATGCCGCTCTGGTCGCTGAGGAAGGAAAACCAATGTTCATCTATACCGATGGCGGCGGTTTCATCCACATCGGGCGTATGGGTCAGGCGAATGAGCTCCCGCTCCTTGCCACTCAGGCTGAGGTCTAAGTAAAACAAATCGAAGCGGCCGTGTGGCGGAACGGAGTCTAATTTTTGCTTTCGCAAAATGTCGTCCGGGCGGTTGGAGGCCCAAATCAGCCCTTTTTGACCGTCTAACTCTACCAGACGGGCATTCAGGTCATCCCAGGGGTCCTGGGTGATACGGCTTGTCTGGCGCGTCTTTGTATCGTAGAGGAAAATGTCGCTCAAGCCCCGCACGGCGGCCGTAAACAGCAGTTTGCGCCCGTCGTAATACTCAAAGCTGTATATCCGCTGATACTGCGTGGTGAAGACGTCTTTCAGGACCTCTCCCGTCTCTATGAGATGGCGGTCTAAGTGAATCCGGTCTCTGTGTTCGTAGATGACTCCCAGCTCGCTGCCATCGGGGCTCCAGGCAAGCAGGGGGTAGTTGTAATCCGTGGCCTGCAGCACAAAGCGATAGCCCTTTTGAAAGAGTTTTTTGG
>JALVES010000394.1 GCA_027030635.1 Saprospiraceae bacterium
CATTCATAGACCCATTTGGCCTGGATTTGCTCCAGGTGGGCCTCATTGCTCTCTTCCCGTTTTCCTGCAAAGTTAGGAATTTCCAAAATCCACTCCAACAAATCGGTGAAGCGAATGCGGTAAATCTGTGCTTCGCCAAATTCGTCGCCGAAGCGTTCATATAACTTCATGGCGATGTCTTCGTGATCGTTCCAGTAGATGGGAAAGTTATCAATGTCTTCAAAAGGCATATTGCTGTGGGTTTAGTGTTCGTGTCCGATGATTTTGGATTGGTCGGGGATTTCTACGTGCAGCTCGGCATCATCGTCTTCGATGATGCTCTGGCAGGCGAGGCGCGATTCGAGTCGGGGGTCAATGGCGCGGTCTATGAAATCCTCTTCTTTTTCCGAAATTTCGGGCAGGGCATCTTCGCCTTTAAGCACATAGATGTGGCAGGTGCTGCAGGCACATACCCCGCCACAATTGTGGTTGAGGTGTATGTCATTTTCGAGGGCGATTTCCAGGATGCTCTTTCCGGCTTCGGCTTCTACCGTTACGGGAGGTATGCTTTCGTCTTCAAAGGTGAAGTGTATTTTTGCCATAGGGTTACATGCTTGTTTGAGTAGTAAACTGCAAAAGTACGCAGAAAGTTGAGAGTAGAGTCCGCACAATCTGTCCGGCAGGTTCTATTGGCTTTTACGGGCATGGTCTTTTTGCGCCGTTTCTATTCTGGCGAGATTTTCCAGGACTTTCTCGTAAATTTCTTTGGCCCGTTCGGGTTCTTTGAGCAGGATGTTGAGCGATTGGAAGAAGGCGGCAGAGTCGGCCTGATGGATGCGGAAGATTTGGCGGTAGTATTCGGTTTCCAGGCTGTCGCGGGCGGGGCCCAGCAGGTTTTGGCCGGCGACCTCGGCCAGGTGTACGTCTGTGAGTACCTGCACCAATTTTTCTTCCGGCATGGGCAGGGGCGTTGTCTGCTTTTTTTCGCTTCGGCAGGCAGGCAGCAGCAGCAAGAGGAGGCCGAGAAAATTTACAGTGAGTTTTTTCATGCGTTGAAATACTGCTTGGGGTAGTAGAAGCCCGTCAACCTGGCCGTGTGCTCGTTCCAGTCTTTCCAGCTCGTGATGTCGGCTTCCAATTGGCAGATGCCGCAGGTGGGTACATTGGGGATGTACTGCTCTGAATATTTGTTTGCTACAAAGGTGATGGAGGGGTTGTGCCCAAAGAGCAACACGGTATGCAGTTCGTTTTCCAACCCGCGGATGATTTCAATCACATCCCAGGGGGCAGCTTCGTACATGGCGGGCACTTTCCGGATTTCATGGAGGGGGTAGCCCAATGCTTCCGCAAAATGATCTGCCGTAGCCATGGCCCGCGTGGCGGGGCTGCTGAGGATGGCGTCAACGGTTTGCTGCATCCGGCCTGCGAGCAGGCGGGCCATGAAGGGCGCATCTCGCAAACCCCGCTTGTTGAGGGGACGCTCAAAATCGCTGAGCATGGGGTCTGACCAACTGGATTTGGCGTGACGGATGAGGTAAAGCGTTTTTGTCATGGGGCAAAGATAGCGATTTTCAAGTGTAGATATTTCCCTACATTTGCCGAAAGGCAGAAAACAAGGCGAAGTAAAGCGATGAAGCATCAAGACCAAAAAGACGAACTGGTCATACAGTCGGTGGAATTTACGGGCGGGTACCCTGCGCTGACGCACTGCCCGAAGGATGGGAAGGCGGAGTTTGCCTTTATCGGGCGCTCCAATGTGGGGAAGTCTTCGTTGGTCAACACCCTGTTGGGGAGGAAGAGCATGGCACGGGTGTCCAAGCAACCCGGCAAAACCCAGGAAATCAACTACTATCTCGTCAATAAGGCCTGGTATCTGGTGGACCTGCCGGGATATGGCTATGCCAAAGTCTCGCGCATGCGCCGCGAGAAGTGGCAGCGCCTCATTCACAACTACATGCGCTATCGCGAGACCCTGGCCTGCGCCTTTGTGCTGCTGGATGCCAACCTCCCTCTGCAAAAGAACGATCGCGCTTTTATCGCTAAATTGGGCGAATGGCAGGTGCCTTTCGCCCTCGTTTATACCAAGGCCGACCGCGTATCTAAACAAAAATTGCCGGCCAATCTGCGGGCAATTGAGAAGGATTTATTGGAGGACTGGAACGAATTACCCCCTACCTTTGTCACTTCTTCGAAAGAAGGACAGGGACGACAGGAACTTTTGGACTTTATACAAAAAATCAACGCACAAATTGGAGGATAAGGACAACTCAATAGCTTTGGTGGAGGGCTTAAACCCCGACAAGCGCATCACCATTTACCCCCACCTCATCGCCGAGATCGAGGATTGGCCGATCAGCAAATTGCACAGGCAGCGCGACGCTTTTGTGAAGGAAGTTATCGAAAAATCCGTGGCGCGCATCTTCGATCAGTACGGCGAGCAGATAGAGCGCACCCTGCTGCGCACGGTGCAAATGGAAGCCATACGCATCAAGGAAAGTCGCTGGCGGGTGGACCCCGTCAACGAAGGCATGTACTGGCGACAGAAAAAACGCCAACTGGCTGCCCGCCCCGTAGAGGGCAGCCCGGAAGAATTGCGGGCTTTTTACGAAAAAATGGTGCGTGAAATCGTTGCGCGCTATGCCGAAGAGATCGTGGGCGATTTTAAACCCTGGGCCTTTCGCTTTGCACGGCGCTTTCTCACCTTTTTCTTTCGCCGCCTGCTGAATACCGCTGCCAGCCGCAACTGGCGACGCTTGTACAGCCGCCGCTTCAGGCTGTACGAACGCCTGCCGGTGCGGGGCGACATCAGGCAGTTGCGTTCACTCTTTACCAAAGGAACAGTCGTACTGGTACCAACGCACTCCAGCAACTTAGACTCTATTCTGCTGGGATACGTCCTGGATTTTGTCGTAGGTGTACCGGCCTTTTCCTATGGAGCAGGCCTCAACCTCTTCAACAACCGCCTCATCGCCTTCTTCATGAACCGCCTCGGCGCCTACCGCGTGGATCGCCGCAAGAAAAACGCCATCTATCTCGAAACCCTCAAAATGGTCTCTACCCTGACCATCGAAAAGGGCGTCAATTCGCTCTTCTTCCCCGGAGGGACGCGCTCGCGCTCCGGAGCCATTGAGCAGCGCCTCAAGCTGGGCCTGCTCGGTACAACCGTGGAAGCCCAGAGAGAACTCTGCCAGGCCGATGAACAGCGCAAAATATTCATCGTGCCCGTCGTGCTCTGCTACCACAATGTGCTGGAGGCCAATTTCCTCATAGAGCAACACCTGCGCCGCATCGGGCGGGGTCGCTACCTGCGTTCACGGGATGACTTCAAGAGCATTCGCCGCATCCTGCACTTCGCCTGGAATGTGTTTTCGCGCAGCTCCAAAGTAACGGTCTCTTTTGGCAAGCCTATGGATGTGTTCGGCAATTACGTGGATGCAGAGGGCAAAAGCTATGATGCCGAAGGGCACGAAGTGGATGTGGCTTCTTACTTCCGCTCCGAAGCAGGGGACTTAACTGCAAACTTGCAACGCGAAGCAGAATACACCCGTCATCTGGCCAAACGCATCGCAGAGCGTTACCTCAGAGACAACATCGTCTTATCCACCCATATCGTAGCCTTTGCAACCTTTGAGCTCTTGAAAAAGGACAAGTCCGACCTCGACCTCTTTGCTCTGATTCGCCTGCCTACGGATGATTACGAATTTGATGAGGAGAAAACCCTCCTGGCGCTGGGGCGGGTGCAAAAACAATTGCTGGAAAAGGAGCAAAAAGGAGAGGTGAAACTGACCTTTAGAGTGCGGGGCGATTTGAAAGAATTGCTGCGCGACGGGGTGGATAAACTGGGGGCCCATCACGGAGTTAAGCCCCTGTATTTTAACAAAAAGGGCGCTTTGGTCAGCGAAGACTTTAAGCTGCTGTACTATTATCACAACCGCCTGGAGGGATACGAACTTGAAGTCTGAGAACGCCTCTGAAAACACTTTTTTATGAAGCGCATTTTTTTCTCCGAACGGGCGAAACCCAAGCCCTACATTCTCATCGTTGATGACGAAAAAGACATTCGTGAGTTCCTCGGTTACAGCCTGCGTCGCGAGGGCTTCGAAGTAGGTCTGGCCTCCAACGGAGAAGAGGGACTCGATGCCCTGGAAATTCGCAAGCCCGACCTCATCCTGCTCGACATCATGATGCCCGGCATGGACGGGGTCGAGATGTGTCGCGTGCTTCGTTCCCACCAAAATTTTGACGATGTGCTCGTCGTCTTTCTCACCGCCCGCGACGAGGAGCGCACCCAAATCAAAGCCTTAGATATAGGCGGCGACGATTACATCACCAAACCCATCCGGCTGAAAGTCTTGTTGAGCCGCCTGAAAGCTCTGCTGCGTCGTCAAAAACAGGGAGGTGAAAGTATTGACAGCCTTTCGGCAAATGCTCATAGAACTGCAGACGCAAGACTGGCAGTAGCCGACCTCGTCATAGACAAAGAAAAAATGTTGATATTGCGGGGCAAAGAAAAAATCTCCCTGCCCAAAAAGGAATTCGAACTGCTCCGGCTGCTGGCCTCCAAACCCGGAAAAGTCTTTACCCGCGAAGAAATCTTCGCCTCCGTCTGGGAATCCGACGTCATCGTCGGAGCCCGCACCATAGATGTCCACATCCGCAAACTGCGCGCTAAACTCGGCGAAGGCTACATCAAAACGGTCAAGGGAGTGGGGTATAGCTTAGAGGGTTAGAGCCTTAGTGGGGTGTTAAGTTTTTAACTACCCAAAACATGAACTTCTTAAAAACAAAAATCAAAAACCTCGGCCCCCGCGACGTAGCCGCCTTCGCTGCCGTTCTGACGGGCATCGTATGGCTGCTCTTTGCCGGCCTGTTGAAACTGTCAGGCCGGCTGCCGCTGTCTTGGGGCATGTTGGCGCTCTTGGGCGTGGGAGGCGTGTTGTGCTCGTATGGCATTGTGCTCTACCTCTTCCGGTTCTACATTTACCGAAAGGTAAAACTGATCTACAAACTCATCCACAAACACAAATTGAAACCCGGAGCACAGCCGCCCCCCCGACCTGCCGGCAGGGATGCCCTCGATGAAGTGGAACGCGAAGTCGGCGCCTGGATCGAGCAGCGCAATGAAGAATTGGACAAGCTCAAAAGCTGGCAAAACTACCGCCGGCGCTTTCTCGGCGACATCTCCCACGAACTGAAAACGCCCATTTTCAACATCCAGGGCTATCTCGATGTACTGCTCGATGGCGGACTGGAAGACCCCGACATCAATCGCCGCTACCTGGAGCGGGCAGCCAAAAATGTGGAACGGCTTTCTGTCATCGTGCAAGACCTGGAGATTATCTCGCGCATGGAGTCCGGAGAGCTGCTGTTGGATAAGTGCAAATTCGATTTGAACGAGCTGGTGGAAGAAGTCTTCGAGGATATGGAAATAAAGGCTGCCGAAAAACAAATCAGCCTGAGCGTGAAGGCCGGCTCCCTGCATCCCTGCAAGGTGTATGCCGATAAGGACAACATCCGGCGGGTGCTGTTGAATCTGGTAAACAACTCCATCAAATACGGCCGCGAAGGCGGTGCAACGACCATAGGCTTCTACGACATGGAGCGCCACGTTTTGGTCGAAGTAACCGACAACGGCATCGGCATAGCCGAAAAACACCTGCCCCGCGTCTTCGAACGCTTCTTCCGCGTGGACAAAAGCCGCTCCCGCGAGCAGGGAGGCACCGGCCTGGGCCTGGCCATCGTCAAACACATCATCGAAGCGCACGGCCACAACATCCACCTGCGCTCAACGCCCGGTGTGGGCTCTACTTTTAGCTTTACTTTGGATAAAGCTAAGGTTTCTTAACATCAACTTCGCTCACACTGGCGGGAGGGCACCCCTTTAGCCTGCCTGCCTCAAGCAGGGGGCCGGGGGCGAGTTCGACCCTGCTCACTCACCGGAGTTCGGCCCTGCTCACTCACCGGAGTTCGGCCCTGCTCACTCATCGGCAGGCAGGCTCAGGGACCTGCGGTATGTTGCCTCATAAAACGGGACATCAGGTTAAATCCGCTAAAAACCCGCGAAAACCCGCGTCATCCGCGTCATCCGCGTTCTATTAAGGCATTGCTGCTTGCATCAATAGCCAAATAGAATCTGCCTGCTCACTCACCGGAGTTCAACTTCGCTCACATACCTCTCATTACCAAATTCTTTCCGTTCTTTGCAGCCTATGATCAACGTGCAAGGACTTTATCTCAAATACGGAGACCGCACCCTCTTCGACGGTATAGATGCCGTGCTTCGGAGTACCGACCGCATCGGCCTGGTGGGGCGCAACGGAGCGGGGAAATCCACCTTCCTGAAGGTACTGATGGGCTATGTAAGTCCCGATGCCGGCAAGGTGGAGGTGAGCGGAGGAAAGAGCCTGGGCTACCTGGAGCAGGACCTCAACTTTAAAAGCGATCAGACAGTGATGCAGGAGGCCCTGAGTGCCTTTGCCGATGTCAGGCGCATGGAGGAAGAGCTCAAAGGTGTAGAGGCCGAGCTCGCCCGGCGCGAGGATTACGAAAGCCGCGACTATCAGCGCCTGCTGGAGCGCCTCTCCGACCTCAACGAACGCCTGCACCTCATGGAAGGCGGCAGCATGGAGAGCAAGGCCGAGCGCGTCCTCAAAGGCCTCGGCTTTAAGCGGGAAGAACTGCACCGCCCCCTGAGCATCTTCAGCGGAGGCTGGCAAATGCGCGTGGTGCTGGCCAAACTGCTGCTCACCCAACCCGACTTCCTGCTGCTCGACGAACCCACCAACCACCTCGATATCGAATCCATTATCTGGTTGGAGCAATTCCTCAAGACCTATCCGGGCGGCGTGGTCGTTATCTCGCACGACAAGCGCTTCCTCGACGAGCTGACCAACCGCACCCTCGAAATCGAACTGGGCAAGATCTACGACTACAAAGCGCCCTACAGCAAATACTTAGAGCTGCGCAAAGAACGACGCGAAAAAATGGAAGCGGCCTACCGCAACCAGCAACGCCTCATCGAACAGCGCGAACGCACCATCAAGCGGTTCATGGCCAAGGCCACGAAGACGAAGATGGCCCAGTCCATGCAAAAGCAACTCGACAAAATAGAGCGCATCGAACTGGAGAGCGAAGACACCTCCGCCATGCGCCTGAACTTTCCCTTCAGCGGCCGTTCGGCCCGCGTGGTGCTGGCCGCCAAAAATCTGGTGAAGCAATACGACCAACACCGCGTGCTGGATGGCGTGGATTTTGAACTCGAACGCGGCCAAAAAGTGGCCTTCGTCGGCCAAAACGGCCAGGGCAAAACGACGCTCGCCAAAATCCTCGTGGGCGCCTTGCAGCCGACTTCCGGCGAGGCCATTCGCGGGCAGCAGGTGCAATTGGCCTATTACGCCCAAAACCAGGCCGAAATGCTCGACCCCAGGCTCACCGTCCTGGAAACCATGGAAGCCGCCAGCCCGCCCGATATGCGACCCCGCCTGCGGGGCATCCTCGGCTCCTTTCTCTTCAGTGGAGAAGACGTGGATAAAAAAGTCTCCGTCCTCTCCGGAGGCGAACGCGCCCGACTGGCTCTCGCGCTGCTTATGCTGCGCCCCTTCAATGTGCTGGTGCTCGATGAGCCCACCAACCACTTAGACATCAAGGCGAAGGAGGTTTTGAAAGAAGCCCTCCAACGCTTCGAAGGCAGCCTGCTGGTCGTCAGCCACGACCGCGATTTCCTCTCAGGGCTCACGGAGCGCACGGTGGAGTTTCGCGATAAAAAACTGCACACCTACCTCGGCGATGTCAATTACTTCCTCGAAAAACGCCGGATGGACGACATGCGCCAGGTCGCTCTGAGCGGGCAAACCCAAAAGGAGGAAAAAGAGACAAAAGGCCAAACAGCCAAAGCAGGGGAGTCCGCCCCCCAGGCGCCTCAGCTTTCCTACGAAGAACGCAAACAACTCCAACGACGC
>JALVES010000395.1 GCA_027030635.1 Saprospiraceae bacterium
CTGTAGTGTTTTACGGATTGAGGCGGGCTGTTTCCAGGCCGGCGAATTTTTCGCGGATCTGCTCCAAGACTTCGAGCAGGGCATCGGGTTCGTCCAGGGTTACCAGCTTATGGCGATAGGGCTTGATGCCCGGCAGCGCGCGGAAGTAGTTGGTATAATGGCGGCGCATTTCGAGCACGCCCAGTTTCTCCCCCTTCCAGCGGATGGAGTGCAGCAAATGCCTGCGGGCGGCATCCACGCGCTCGTCAATGGTTGGCGGTGGCAGCAGCTCTCCGGTGGCAAAGTAGTGTTTAATGTCTCTGAATATCCAGGGATTTCCGATGCTCGCCCGGCCGATCATGATGCCGTCCACGCCGTACTTCCGGCGATATTCCAGCGCCTTTTGCGGGCTGTCAATGTCGCCATTGCCAAAGACGGGAATGTGGATGCGCGGATTTTCCTTCACGCGGGCAATCCAGCTCCAGTCGGCAGAGCCTTTATACATTTGCTTCCGCGTGCGTGCGTGTATGCTCACGGCCCGAATGCCCACATCCTGCAGCCGCTCGACGACCTCGACGATTTGGATGCTGTCCGCGTCCCAGCCGAGTCTCGTTTTGACGGTTACGGGTAAGCTCGTGGCTTCTACGGTGGCTTTCGCCAAATGGATCATGCGCGGGATGTCCTGCAAAATCCCCGCCCCTTCCATGCGCCTGACCACCTTTTTAACGGGACAGCCGAAGTTGATGTCCAACACTTCAGGCCGGGCCTCCTCCACAATTTCTGCCGCCCGCATCATGGAATCCAGTTTGGCGCCAAAGATCTGGACGCCTATGGGGCGCTCCTGCTCGTAAATGTCCAGCTTCTGCCGGCTCTTGTCGGCATCCCGAATCAAGCCCTCCACGGAAATAAACTCGGTGTACATCATATCAGCCCCCTGCTCCTTGCACAAAGCGCGAAAGGGCGGGTCGCTGACGTCCTCCATAGGCGCCAGCAACAAGGGGAAATCGCCGAGAGAGATGCCTCCGATTTTGACCATGATGCCTCATTTGGGAGGACAAAGGTACGAAAAAACGGGGTAAAGCGCGCAGCGCGCTTTGCCCCGTTCACTAAGATAAGGTATGATTTCTGCTCCTACAGTTGAAAACCCAGGAAAAACATAAATTTTTCTGTGGCAGCCTGCCCGTCATGCCCAAGGGTTATGCTGATGGTATCTTGGGCGCTGTTAGCTCCCATGATGATGTACAAACTCGGATCATCATCGGCATATCCGGATTGACTTAGCCCTCCATCAACCGCTATCACACCATCCTTGGGAATCGTGAAAGTAGTCTCCGGCAAGAGGTCGGGATGGGTAGAAGAACTCAGCTTGTAGGTTTTACGGCCACCCTTTTTTACGTCAACGAAGCCCACTTCCTCCTGTGGATTGGATGCATCTCCGGTTATGAAGACACCTCCATAGGTACCTATAAAAACATCCTGTACCAAACGCTCCTTCTTACAAGAGCCAAAGATGAGCAGCCCGGCAAACAGTCCGAGAAACAAGGGGAATTTTAGAAATTTCATGATAAAACGCATTTTAGCAGTTAAAAAAACAGCTTAAAGACGCGCAAGGCGTGCTTTAAACACTTCCACACTGCAAAAGTGAACAGCATATCCCCTTCAAAAAAGGACAGTTTGTGGAAATTTTTACCTGGGGAAAGGAGGGGTTTGTTCTTTTGTCTTGACACAAAAGAACCAAAAAGTCAAGTCCAGACTAAGGCAGCCTTCAATACTATATCGCTCATCAGCTACCACGCTTATGCTTTCTCCTTACCGCCTTACTGACAAAGGCCTGCTTCGTGGAATCTTGCTGCTGTTTTAGTTGCAACAAGGCGTTTTTCGACAAAATCCAGGCATTTTCAAAATGTTTCTTCTCCTGCATAGCAGCAAGCTCCCAAGCCGCGACGGCCTTTGCCCCGAGGGCTGCCGGAGTCTGGACGAGGGGAGTTCGGCTAAGCTCACCCGACAGCGACAGGCCTGGAAAATGAAATAATCGCAAACAGCGAAAACAAGTGAAGTGGGACGATCAAAAAGGCGAATTTTGCCCGCCGGAAGTAAGCGCAAGCACAAAAAGTACCTGAGCGACAAAAGGCAGCCCAAACAAAAGTAAAAACAACTGCCAGTGCTTAGCTTTTAAAAAAAACTGCATGTGTAACTATGTTTAAGTTAGGAAAATCCATGACTTCTTGCTCTACTTAAAAAAATACTGAACCAACAAAACAATGCCCGTTATAAGCCCAAGACAAATGATACAGGCGAGAAGCAACTTCACGATTTGATTTTTCATGTCAGTGGTTGTTGGTTAGTCACAAATGCAAACTTTTTCACAAATATACAACTTTTTTGGAAAGCCTATACAAAACAACATGACAATCGTCATTGCCACACATCCGGAGAAGCTGTTATTTTGTTGTATAGACAAAACATCCATGCCATGATCAAGAATGTCGTAACTGCTTTTGACCTCACGCCTTTAGACGAAACCCTGGTGAAGGCCATCCGGCAACTGCCCGATGCCGATGAAATTGAGCGCTTGTACTTTGTACACATCATGAAAGACCTGAACATCCCCGACGGGCTGACGGCTTCATTCCAGAAGTTGTTTGCGCCGGAGCAGCCTTTGGACGAGCGCATAGAAGCAGAAATGGCCCAGACGGTAGAACAAACTCTGGGCGAAATGCCGGGCGTCAGGATAGACGTGGATGTGATTGAGGGACATCCCGAGAAGAAATTGCTGGAATGGGTGAAACTCAAAAATGCCGACTTGCTGGTGCTGGGCAAAAAGCGGGTCTCCGGCGGTGGTGTAGTGGCGAGGCGCATTGCCTCGCAGGCGCCCTGCCATACGCTTTTTGTGCCCTATGAGCAGGAGCCCAAAATGGAGAGCATACTGGTGCCCATAGACTTTTCCAAAAACTCCATGCGGGCCCTGGAGCAGGCTCTGAAATGGAAACACAAACGGCCCGGGCTACAAATCACGGCCCTGCACCTGGCCGAATACCTGCCCAGCGGCTACTACATGAACATCAAAGACCAAAGCCGCTTCAACGAGCTGGTGAAGGTAGCCGCCAAAGAAGCCTTCGATGAGTTTCTGAAAGCCGGCAAGTTTGACCCGGAGCAAATGGAAATCGTCATCTGGGGCGAAGAAGACGGCAACGTATCCGAACGTATCCTGGAATTCGCTAACTTGCGCCAAATGGATACCATCGTACTGGGCGCCAAAGGACACTCGGCCTTAGAACGCTTCTTCTTCGGCAGCGTTACGGAACACTTGCTGGGCTTGATTTTTAAGCAGTTGGTATTGATTGTGCGTTAATGCCATTATACAAAGCCAATGGTTCATTAAGTTTTGAGGTGGCAATACGCCCAGAGTTCAGTGAATATCCAATGCATCTTTTATTTCTCCAACTCAGGCTTGATTTCAAAGTTGCATAAAATAAATGACACCATCTGACGATTGAACCTTTCTTAAAATCCGCGGAAACCCGCGTCATCCGCGTCATCCGCGTTCTATCAAGGCCTAAATAGCCAATAGAACGCGGACTTCGGCAAGCTCAGCCTAAAGATTTTCGCGGGTGCGGCGGATTTTCGCGGATTTAACCGGTTCAACTTGATAGCCTGGTTTTCGATAGAGACAGGCAGCCAAAAACTTAATGAACCATTAAAAGCAAAACATGAAAAAAAATCCCAAAAACGGGCTCCGCGACCTGCTCTCCTTTTTGAAAGGGCCGCGCAGCCGATGGCAGGAATTTCACTTCACGCTGCGAGTTGCCGGGCAGTTCATCAAGGGCTTCCGCAAATTGCACTTTGTGGGGCCCTGCATCACCGTTTTCGGCTCGGCACGCTTCAAAGAAGACCATCCCTGGTATCAAAAAGCCCGCGAAATCGGGGCCGGCATAGCAGACATGGGCTTTACCGTCATGACGGGAGCCGGGCCGGGCATCATGGAAGCCGCCAACCGCGGGGCTTATGAAAACGGGGGAAAATCGGTGGGCTGCAACATCCGCCTGCCCCACGAGCAAAACCCCAACCCCTACCTCCACACCCACATCACTTTTGAACACTTCTTCGTGCGCAAAGTGCTGTTGCTGAAGTATTCCTACGCCTTTGTGGTCTTCCCCGGAGGCTTCGGCACCTTGGATGAGCTTTTCGAAACCCTGACGCTGATGCAAACCCACATCATCAAAGACTTCCCCGTAGTCGTCATGGGCAAAGACTACTACGCCAATCTCCTGAAACACACAGAGCGCATGGCCCGCAACGGCACCATCTCCCCCGATGACCTGAAGTTGTTTTACGTTACAGATGAGCCCGGGGAAGCGCTGGAGCATATCGAGCGCGAGTTGCGGATACAATTTGCCGAAAGGCACCAAATAAAACGCTCTCCCCTACTTGGCGAAGAGCAACCTTTTAAATAGACAATCGTTCTAAAAGGAGAGGTATTTGTCGCCGGAAGATGCCTTGCTCCAATATTGCTCCGGCGCAGACCAGAACGACAACTTATGGCAAACAAAGAGAACAAGAAACCGGAAAAGACCACGCCTACTTCGCCTTTCGGCAAATGGGGGTGGGTGTATTTGATTATTATTGGCCTCCTGCTGGCACAGTGGTTTTCCATGGGAGGCCTCAGCAACATGCCCAGGGAAACCAACTGGACAGAGTTTAAAAGGGAAATGCTCGCCCCGGGCGACGTGGACCATATCGTGGTCGTCAACAAAGAAAAAGCCGAAATCTACATCAAACCCGGAAAACTGGGACAGGGCTTTTATGAAAAAATACCCAAGGGGCATCCCGGGCCGCAATACTTCTTCAACATCGGCTCGGTGGAAAGCTTTGAAAACAAACTGGAAAAAGCCCGCGAAGAGCTGAATCTGGACCCCATCCCCGTCTCCTACGAAGAGCGCATTGACTGGGTGGCCAGTGTGCTTTCGTGGGTGCTGCCCTTTGCCATCATCATAGGTATCTGGATGCTCATCCTCAGGCGTGCCAGTGGCGGCATGAGAGGAGGTATGAACCCCTTCGACTTCGGCAAATCCAAGGCCCAGCTCTTCGACAGCGACCAGCGCAGCAACGTTACCTTTGAGGACGTGGCCGGCTTAGACGAGGCCAAGTTGGAAGTCAAAGAAATTGTGGATTTCCTGAAAAATCCTCAGCGCTATACGCGGCTCGGCGCCAAAATTCCCAAAGGCGTCATTCTCGTAGGCCCTCCGGGTACGGGCAAAACGCTGCTGGCCAAGGCGGTGGCCGGAGAGGCGAAGGTGCCGTTTTTTTCCATTTCGGGTTCGGAATTTGTGGAGATGTTCGTGGGGGTAGGTGCCTCGCGGGTGCGCGACCTGTTTAAGAAAGCCAAAGACAAAGCCCCGAGCATCATCTTCATAGACGAAATTGACGCCATCGGGCGCTCGCGCAGCAAGGCTTTTTCCATGCAGCCCAACGACGAGCGCGAAAGCACGCTCAACCAGTTGCTGACCGAAATGGACGGCTTTGAAAACAACACCGGCGTCATCGTCATTGCAGCCACCAACCGCATGGACATCCTCGACCGCGCCCTCTTGCGCCCGGGCCGCTTCGACCGCCACATCTACCTCGACCTGCCGACTTTTACGGAGCGCAAGGCCATTTTCCGGGTGCACATGCGCAAACTCAAGCTGGCCGACGACATTGACCTGGAGACGCTCGCTGCCCACACGCCCGGATTTACCGGCGCCGACATCGCCAACATCTGCAACGAAGCTGCCCTTATCGCAGCCCGAAAGAACAAAGATAAGGTCGCTATGCAGGACTTCTACGACGCCATTGACCGCGTAGTGGCAGGCCTGGAAAAGAAGAACAAAATCATCTCCGAAAAAGAGAAAAACATCGTAGCTCATCACGAGGCCGGCCACGCCACCGTCAGCCGCTATCTCAAACACGCAGACCGCCTGCTGAAGGTGAGCATCGTGCCGCGCGGGCGCTCGCTGGGCGCCGCCTGGTACCTGCCCGAAGAGCACAACATCTATACCGAATCCCAATTCATGGACCGCCTCTGCACAGCCCTCGGAGGGCGGGCTGCCGAAGAACTGGTCTTTGGCGAAATCTCCTCGGGAGCGCTGGATGACCTCGAAAAAGTGACCAAACAGGCCTACACCATGGTCGCCTATTACGGCTTCGACAAAGAGCTGGGCAACCTCAGCTATTACGACTCCACAGGCGAATACTCCCAATCGCTGCAAAAACCCTACAGCGAGGCCACGGCCCAACTCATTGACCAAAAAGTGCGCGCACTCGTTCAAAGCGCCTACGAACGCGCCAAGCAGGTACTCACAGAACACATGGACCAAATGCTCGAATTGGCTAAACTCCTGCTCGAAAAAGAAGTAGTTGACCGCAAAGACCTCGATAAAATTTTCGGAAAAGACCAATACCCCTCCGAAAGAGAAACAGATAACGAACAAACCATCCCAATCCATGAAAACGAGTAAACATCTGCTTTTTCCAACAGATTTCTCGGAAGCATCTCAGGATGCCCTCATCTCCACGCTGCATCTGGCCTCCCAACGCAAGGCCAAAGTAACGGTACTGCACGTCATCTATCCCGAATATGAGCCCATGGACCTGCCCGTGCTCTCCGCCAAAGCCACAGAAGAAAAATTGGAAGTCGCCAAAACCGTACTGGAAAACCTGGTCTCCTCTACACGGCAATTGCTCAAAGACCAGCTCAAACCCATGCCCGAAATCGAAACAAAAATCGAAATCGGCGTACCCGCCGCAGCCATCATCCGCCTCGCCAACGAACTCGAGTGCGACATGATCGCCATGGGCACCCGCAAAAAACACAGCACCCTCGAGCAATGGCTGGGCACGGTAACAGCAGAAGTCGTTCAAAAAGCAGACCTCCCCGTACTCGTTTTGCCGGAAGGCAGACACTTAGAGCAGATCAAGCTCATGGTCTTCGCCACAGTGCTCAAAGAAAGAGACCTCGAGAGCATCCGCAAGCTCATGCAACTGCTGCCCATGGAAAACGCCATCATGCATGTGGTACACGTCAACACACAAGCAGAAAAGCGCCAAATCAGCATGGAAGACATGAAGCGTTTCTTCATGGAAGGCAAAAAAGAACTCCCCCTCAAATTTCACATTCTGGAAAGCAAAGACGTCATCGGCGCGCTCAACACCTTCGCCCAGGAGTACGATGCCGACCTGCTCATCATGGCCACCGTCAAGCGCTCCTTCTGGGAAAGGCTCTTCCATGAGAGCCAGAGCCGGGCTATGGTTTTAAGGGCGGAGGTGCCGATTTTGGTTTTGCATGAGTAGGTGGTTGAATGTGGAACGCTTCGCGTTCTAATGTGGACGCTTCGCGTCTAATGTGGAGACCTGCGGTCTCTAATGTGGTTTTACGCTCGCTTCGCATCGCGTTTTGGGGGTTTGGCATCGCGTTTTTTGGGTTTTGCATCGCGTTTGGGGCGCAACTTTTTGGGGGGCGAAAACGTTACAGTCGGGGAAAGGGAAAGAGTTCCTTTTTCAAAACTTTGACATATTGGGGACGTACTGGAATCGACAGGAAAGTCGGTTGCAAAGTAAGCATGCCGGAGGATGATATCTCACTCCGTCAAAAAATGGATATCAAACCAATTTTACATGGCAACTCTTATGGTTTTGCCATGGCTGCCTAAGACGAGAGTCTTAGAAGCCATTGTGCGCGCGCTTGACGCCTGATACACAGCGTGTCGCGCATCGTAACCCTCAGGCTATACCTTTTGGAGCCGCTCCGGCCAAAAGGCGAACACTCAGGAGCTAAGGCAGTGGTTGCGGTCTGTCCCGATACCCACCCGCTGCCCGAAAATCTAAATCGGGACTAAGCATGTAGAAAGCTTTGTAACGCTTTCTCTGGACGCGGGTTCGACTCCCGCCGTCTCCACAAGGCGCGG
>JALVES010000396.1 GCA_027030635.1 Saprospiraceae bacterium
ATTCCGCAACAGTCGCTTCCCGATATAGGTGCCGCTGCCTTCGTCTCCGAGGATGTAGCCCGGTCCGGGCAAGGCATCGCGCAGGCTTTGGCCATCGTAAAAAGCCGAAGAGCTGCCCGTACCGAGGATGCAGACGATGCCCGGGCTGTTGCCGCAACAGGCTTTGGCGGCAGCCAGCAAGTCGTTGGCCACTTCAATGCGTTGGCTGGCGAACTGCTCTTTGAAAAAGGTCTTCAGCCATTTTTGAGCATCGGGGTTCTCGCAGCCGGCGCCGTAGAAAAAGACTTTCTCAATCCTTTCTCCCGAAATTTTTTGCAGAGCGTTTTCCAAAGCGGCGAAGAGCTTTTCCCTGCCCAGCAGCGTGGGATTGATGCCGGCCGATTGCCAGCGGAGCTGCCCACCGTCTTTGAGCAAAGCCCAATCTGTTTTGGAGGAACCGCCATCGGCGAGAAGCGTGCTCATGGCTCATGGCTTTGTGAAAGGAAGGCCTCAAAAGTACGAAAAAAGAACTTCTGCCCGTGCCTTTTCTAACTTTTGGAAGGGCACCTTCCACCAACCCTGATACAAAATGCTCTGAGGGAGGTATAAATCTCCCATTTGCTCCAAGCGAATGTCGAACTTGACATCGAAGTCGTAAAGCGCCGAGCGCTGATACAAAAAAAACTTTCGTCTCAGCACTTGCAGACTGCCGCGCTCAAACCAGATGTCGAAGCGCTTGATGACCGTCTTTGATGCCGCCAAATCCGGCTTTGCATGTACAGAGAACAGATAGCAGGGACGCCCCTCTAAGGTGTCGCTACTGATCTCGTACTCGTAGCGCTCAATCATCTTCCTGGTAAAGATGGCGGCCTTATCGCCTATAAGAGGGATGTTTGCCGGCTGACCGGTGGCGAAGAGAAGTTTTTTGAGCTCTTCAATTTGCTTGTCTCTGCCGCTGAGCTTGCGGGTATCGCGGGGCTGCCAGTCTCCGGGCGAAGTGCAGATGGTGTCCGGAGCAAAAAAGATGTGATCGTACAGCTCGGAAGTGTAGTAGCGGTGAGCTCCTTTGCGGGTATAGAACTTGCCTTCTGTTTTCTCTTCCAATGTTTGAGTGTGATAGCATTGCCCGTCGCTCCATTGACTCGTTTTGAGGTACCGCCCGGCTTTTTTCCGGCCTTGGCGGTTGTAAAAAGTCATCCTCGTTTCACTTACATAGGGGCGGGTGCGCAGATTGTAAAAGGCGCGGTAAAAAGAGCGGTCTTCCTGTACCAACGTGATGAAATCCCATAAATCCAGCTCGCTTTTGGAAGCTGTAACGACCACTTCATCTAAGGTTACGCGGCTGTAGATGTAGCCCGTAAGGCTGTCCGCCTGGGCGTGAAGCACAGCCGATGCCAGGAGGAGCAGTATGGTGAATTTCGTTTTCATAATGATATGACAAAGCCAAGGCCTAAAGACCCTGGCTTTTCATCACTTCCTGTCGGGGTGAGAGGATTCGAACCTCCGACCTCGTCGTCCCGAACGACGCGCGCTAACCGGACTGCGCTACACCCCGAGAGCCACCCAGGGGACTCGAACCCCCGACCTACGCATTACGAGTGCGTCGCTCTACCAGCTGAGCTAGGGTGGCAAAAGCGGGGGCAAAGATAGCTCTTTTTGAGAAAACTGCAAAGAATGGAAGGTTTTTTCAGCCTGAGGCAGTCCAAAGGCCGCGATATACCCCCCGATTCCGCCTGCTAAGCGTTTGTAAACGTTTATCCAACGCATAAAACAGCTTTTATACCTTATTTTTGCATGAGTAACAAGCTTTCTCAATGTCAAAAAACTACCATGAAATCCCTCAACAACTTCATCTCGTTTTTCTTACTCCTGCTTGTACCTGCAGTTGTAGTTCTATCGTGCAGGCACAAAGAGGACATTTGTATGGACCCTTACAATGCCGATTGTCCCAATTATGATCCTTGTCTTTCGGTGGGAGAAGCTGAT
>JALVES010000397.1 GCA_027030635.1 Saprospiraceae bacterium
TGTCGGTTGTCGGTTGTCGGTTGTCGGTTGTCCGTTGTCGGTTGTCGGTTAGCGGGGCGGGCTTCAGTCTGCGAATGCCTGTGTCATCTGTGTGTTCTTAAACGAGTTTAATTTTATGAAACATGTATATCTGTATTTGGCGCTCCTGAGTCTGCTGATCTTTGCCTGTATGCCCGAAGAGAAGGAGGGGGCTGCCGAAGAGCCGGCCGTTTTGCTGCAAGTGGCTGAGAGGGCGCGTTGGGAGCGGGAGATTCCGCTTTTCAAAGCCTATTGGCAGGAAGTTCATCAGGCGCTCGGCAGTTCTTTTCCCGTGGTGCGTCTGCAGCCATCGGAATTGGAGGGCCGCGACGCTCAAATGGCCCAGCAACTGGCTTTGCAATACCCCGATTTTGTGCGGGATTTGTTTGATCCTCAAAGCGGGCAGCCCTTACACTCGGAGGTGATGAAGGTGGCGCCGCTCAGCGAGGAAAGGCTGAAGCGGGATGGCATTGCCTGCAAGGCAGGCGCCTGTTATGTGGTGGAGATGTACAACTTTTTCTTCAATCAGACGACTACGGCCCTGGTAGATGTTTCGCGCCGGCAGGTGCTCAACATTTCCGTCAAAAGTGGCGCCCGTGAGCCCAACAAGCGCCTGCAAAACATGGCTCGCGAAATAGCCCTGCATACGCCTGAACTGGCCGAAGCGCTGGGCCTTGAGCCGGAAGTTTTCCGGACGCTCAACAGTGCGGTTAAGCCTGCGAGTTGTGAGCGCTCGCGCCATCTCGGCATGGCTCCGGTTTTTGAGCATCAGGGACGCCTGCTTTGGGTGCTGGTTGATGGTACGGATTGGAAGGTGGTGGGTTATAAAATTTTGCGGGGACGCTTGTCCGATTGGCAGGGCAAGGTGGCTCCGGTGTCTGAGCGCATCATTCAAAACGAGGCCGTGATGCGGCAATTTTGCGAACAGACAAACAGCCTGCAAGTCGGCGATTGGGCAATGGAATATGTATTGTTGCCTTCCGACGGTTTGGTTCTGCAGCAGTTGCGCTTTCGCGGAAAACCGGTGTTGCAATCTGCCAAGTTGGTGGATTGGCATGTGAGTTACACTTTTAAGGAAGGTTTCGGTTACAGCGATGCCGTGGGGTGCCCGCAGTTTAGTTCGGCGGCAGTGGTGGCCTTTTCGGGGCCTTCTGTGGAGCCTTTGGTGAAGGAGGGAGATACTTTGGGTTTTGCCCTGGTGCAGGATTTTCGCAGTCCGGTATGGCCTTTGAATTGCAATTATCGCTATGAAAACCGCTATGAGTTTTATCGGGACGGGCGGTTTAGAATTAGTGGTGTTAATCACGGGTTGGGTTGCGGAGTTACGGGCTGGTATCGCCCTGTTTTTCGCATTGATCTGGGCGATGGTAAATCTGCTGAAGAAATGGAGCGCTGGGAAGGAACGGGCTGGAAGCAACTCGAAAAAGAAGCCTGGCACTTGCAGGCAGAGCAAACGGCCTATTCGCCGGAGGGCTATTTGTATAAGTGGTACATAGGTAATGGCAGGGGGTATTACTTGGAGCCCGCTCGCGGGCAGTTTGAGGATGGCGGACGGGGAGATTTTGCTTACACTTATGTAACCGTTTACAAGCCGGAGGAAGGCGAAGACGACATGACGACCATAGGGCCCTGTTGCAACACCAATGAAGAACAAGGCCCTGAGAAATTTCTCCGTCCCGCCGAACCCTTGGCGGGCGGGAATATCGTGTTGTGGTATGTGCCTCAAATGAAAAACGATAACACGCCCGGCAGGGAATATTGCTGGGCTGCCATAAAAGTGGAAGAGGGTCGCCAAAAAAGTGTTACCTGGCCGGGGACGGTAGGCCCCATGTTTGTACCTTTTGAAGAATAGAAATAACTTGTAATATGAGCAAGCGAAAGAAACACCCCAGGGGAAAACATAAAGTGGCCACTGCAAAAAAGCGCCCGAATGCCGGAAGTAAAAAATGGCTTTGGATACTTTTGCTTCTATTGTTGGCCGGGCTGCTGTGGTGGAAGTTTTTTGCCGAAAGGCGAGGAAGCGGCAAAGTGGTCTATGCGCAGGCCCGTTCTTCCGATTATTGCAAAACAGAGCCGGTCTTTCCTTTAAAATACGGCCTGCGATCGCCACTGCTTATTGATTTATCCAATCGCGTTGATAATGGTTTGTTTATCGCAGAGGCCCGTCAAGGTGGCAAACGCCTCCAATTGCCGGAATGGAAGAAGGCCGGATTTTTCGGGCCTTATGCTTTGGATGAAGAAGGCAATATTTATCTCGGGCCCGTTCCTCATGTGAGTTTGTATGACCAGCCTCCGGAGCATCAGGCACAGGTGTTTTTGGTGGATGGAAAAACAGGGGATATACGTTCTTTTGTGCGCCTGCCTTATGCGGCCCCGCCCTCGCCCCGCAATCCCTTTGGAGTGATGGGGCTGGCTTATGATTGTGATCTCAAAACGCTTTATGTGAGTACGGTAACCGGCTCTTCTCCGGAGGAGGAGCGCGGAGCTGTTTTTCAAATTGATCGCAAGACGGGTAAAGTGCTCGACAAGTTAGAGGGCATAGATGCCCTGGGGCTTGGTATTTTCAATCACCCTTCCGGAAAAAAATTGTATTTTGGAGCGGCACGCAAGCCCGAAGTTTTTGTGGTGGATTTAGACGAGGACGGGCATTTTAAGGGCGTTCCCCAACGCCTTTTTTCTTTACAGGAACTTTCCGGCGGGAAGTTTGAACATGCCCACAGAATCAGGTTTAACAGAGAAAATCAAATGGAGGTCAAGGCCATAGCCTTCAATTACACTTTGCAGGCTGCCAGTGACCCGTTGCGCGATATTTATGTTTTTGATTACAACCCGACTACAGATGAATGGACGTTCAGAGAGATGTACAAGCAGTAAGCCTGTTTTGTGGTTTTTGATTTTGTGTTTTTTTTCATTTTCGGCTTGTGAAGAATTCTTGCCGGAGCCTGGATTAGCCTTAGACAGAGCTTCCTGTGCAGATAAAGAATTGATGGAAAAGGCGCAGACTTATTTTAACCCCCTGCCTTCTGTGAAATGGGCAGGCAGTGAGGCAGAGTCTTGGAGAGTGCGGCTTGGAGAAAAACTGTTTAAAGAGGTCTTGCTTTCGCAAAATAAAACCCAATCATGCAACAGCTGTCATCCTTTGGATGCTTATGGTGTGGACGGCAAGCGTTTTTCCAAGGGCGCTTTTGGGGAGGAGGGCACGCGCAACACGCCTACTGTTTATAATGCGGTGTTTAACCTGGCTCAGTTTTGGGACGGGCGAGCGGCTGACTTGGAAGAGCAGGCCTTGTTTCCGATTTTCAATGAGCGGGAAATGGCTATTCGAGACAGCGCTGTTTTGCTGGGGCGTCTGCAGGAGCAGGAAGTCTATCGGGGTCTGTTTGCAAAGGCTTTTCCCGATGCGGAGCAGCCTTTGAGCATGAGTAATCTGGCAAAGGCTTTGGCCGCTTTTGAAGAAACCCTGCTTACGCCTTCGCGTTTTGACCGCTATTTGCTGGGCGATGAGCAGGCATTGAGCGAGAAGGAGAAAAAGGGCCTGGCCTATTTTCTGGACTTGGGTTGCAGCCCCTGCCACAGCGGTACGGGCGTCGGAGGGAGCATGTATCAGCCTTTTGGCGTAGTGGGTTATTACTGGGATTACACGGGCAGCGAAATGAGGGATGAGGGGCGTTATACTTTTACGGGCGATCCTTCCGAGCGATATTGGTTTAAGGTACCTTCTTTGCGCAATGTGGCCAAGACGGCGCCTTATTTTCACGATGGCAGTGTGTCGGATTTGGCGAAAGCCGTACAGGCCATGGCTTCGGCCCAGCTCAACCGCCCTTTGGAGAAAGAGGAATTGGAGGCCCTCCTGGCTTTTTTGGAAAGTCTGACGGGGGAGTTACCGGATTGATTACGAGCGTATCATGAACGGAAAAATATTTTATCCGGCTTTTGTTTTTGTCGTGCTCACAGGGCTCGAGGCTTGTATTGAGCCGGTTGACTTGAATTTGCCTGTGCAAGATAAAACACTGGCTGTCGTATGCCATTTTTCTCCCCTGGATACTTTTGAGCTGGTGCTTTCAAGAGGACATTCGGTCTTGGATTCGGGAGCGGCGGGAGTGAGTTATGTGCCGGATGCGCAGGTTTCCATTTTTAGCGAGGGGGTGTTGTTGGATGTGCTGACTTATCAACCGGCTTTGGCGGGTTCGGAGGTGCCGCCGCATTACAAGTCCTCTTATTTTATTCCGGAGGAGGGCAAGTCGTATTCCCTGCGCGTGGTGGTGGATGATGAGGAGCCCGTGACGGCGCAGAGTCGCGTACCGCCTGCCGTGGGAGTGCGGCAGGGTTCTTTTGCCTATGATCTGGACATCTTGGAGGAAGATGAATTTTCTTTGCGAGCCAATTACGAGCTGAGTTTTGTCATAGATGACCCGCCGGATACCGCGAATTTTTATCATTTGATTTTTTATCAGGAGATTTGTAATTTTTTGATCGATCAAAATGGCGATACGATCATACAAAAAGTTTATTCCAAACCCCTGCGGGCAGAGGCACAGAATGCCTTTTTGCCGCTGACGCCATATATTGAAGGTCGGGGTTATTTGTTTAAAGATGATTTTTTTGCAGGGAGCTTTCAGGAATTTTCTTTTTCAGGGACTTTTTTGTTTAGCAAAAGTTTTCAAACTTTGGGGCATTTCGTTGTTGAACTGCGCAGCGTGCCGGAAGAGTATTACCTTTATCACACTTCCCTGGCGCGTTATTCTCGCTCGCTGTCCGATCCCCTGGCGCCTCCCGTTTTGGTAACGGGGAATGTGGAAAATGCCCAGGGTGTTTTTACCGGTTTTTCTTCGAGGTTTTATGCGCTCTGAGTGTGGAATCAGGGGTTTATTTGGAATCCTTTGCATTTTCCTGCCTGCCCGCGCTCCCACCTTCGCGAAAATGCAAAGGTTTTAGTGTTGCGGCTATTTATCTCCTGACAATTTTCAGTAACTCTCTTGCATCTCCCTGGAGGAGTTCGAGCATGTACAGGCCTGCAGGTAATTGGGTGAACTCAATCTGTATGGTTTGTGCGGAAGATGGCCATAGCTGAAAAGTATTTTGAAAGACGAGCTGCCCCAGGCTGTTCCACAGGCGCATGTTTATGGGTGTTGTTTGTTGTGTGCTCAGGCTTAGGTAGAAGGTTTCGTTGCTGACGGGATTGGGTCCATAGGCGGTGATGCGCAGGGGCATGCTCTCGGGCAGGTAGCGCGTGGGACTGAAGGAGTGGCTGCCGTCGAAGTCAAGGGCCATGATGCGGAAGTAAGGCCCGATATTTTGGGCCGTGCGGGCCAGGGTGGCGGAGTAGCTGACTTCTTCGCCCGAAGCAGCACCCGAGGACTCTTTGACCAGGAGCGTCTGAAAGTTCGTGCCATTGGGTGATGCCTGGAGTTCGTAGTGGGCGAGATTTATTTCGTTGGCAACTGTCCAGTTAAAGTGCAGATTTTTCTCATCGGCTTTGACGTCAAAAGCGAGCCAGTCGAGAGGCATGGGGGAGGCAGTGCGCAGGATGAAGGTGTAGGCATCTTTCCAGTCGGTATAACCTACGTTTTGGTGTATGATGCGGAAATAGTAGGTTTGTCCGGCGATGAGTTGTGTTTGAGGGATGGTTAGCGTTTGGGTGTTGGAGCCGGAGGTGAAAGTGAGGTAGTAGTCGCCCTGGGTGCTCATGTCGTCGTAATCGCCGGGCGTGTTGAGGTAGAAGTCGAGGCGTCCGGCGAGATTGGGGTTGGGGGTGAGCTCTAAATCCACGTCATTGCTGAGGGAGGCAGGCATGGTGACGCTGTACCAGTCTGGATCATCGGTGTAGGGCGCTTCGGGCGCTTGGGTGGCGCGTACTTGCACCATGCCGAAGTAGAGTTTGTCGGGCTCGATGGTCCATTCAAATAGGGGATAGTCGCCCTCATCCATGGAGCGGGCGACGAGGTCGGGGTCGTCGTTGACAGAAGTGTGGAAGACGTCGGTGAGCAGGGTGTCGGTGAGGCGATGTGCCGTACCGTCGGAGGGTGCGGGTTGGCTGCCGTCGTACAACCATTGGCGGGAGAGGGCAACCACGCCGTCGCCGGTGTCGCCGATGATGTCGGAGGTTACGTAGGTATAGCGCAGGTCGGTGGGCAGGGGGATGTCGGGGTTGTCATAGGTGCCGTGCCAGATTTCGGAAAAGCCTTGGATGGTGCCGTCTATGTTGATGCCGATGACGTTGGGGCTGGTTTCGTCGCCATCGCAGTCCACGTCTTCGTTCCAGAAGGGATAGGGCAGGCTGCTGAAGTCATTTTCATCGCCTCCGAACAGATAGACACCCGGGCAGTCGAAGAGGTTGAGGAAGCCGCAGCCGTAGGAGTAGCGCAGGTCGCGCACGGCTTCGGAGGCAAGGTCGGGCAGGCCGTCTTTTTGGACGGGTTGGGGTTCGGGCTCTTTGGCGGGGGAGATGTTGCCGAGGGTGTTGCTGCCGCGATGAGGTGTGGCCATGGTAACGAGCTTGGCTACGCGGTGGCCTCCGGTTTGATTGGGATAAACCCACCAGCGGGGTGTGCCCGAGGGCGTTTCCGGCACACGGCGCTGGAGGTATTCGCGGGCTTCCAGCCCGCCCATGGAGTGGGTGACGAGGATGACGCGATCTTTGCCCGGATTGGCAGCGAGGACTTTTTTTATGCATTCGCGCAGGGCATAGCCCTGTTTGAGAATGGCCGATTCGTTGCTGTCGGATTCAAAAAGACCGGGCGAGTCGCAACCATGGACGATGAGTTGGGCGTTGTTGGGGTCTTCGTTCCAGAAATTTTGGAAGTTGATGGCATAGACGCAGCCAGGCTGCAGGTTGTTGTCTTCGTTGACGAATTGTACCAGCACGTCGTCATCATTGGTGCCTTCGACCTGATCGGCTCCCCAGATATGCGTCTCATCAGTAGCGTTGACGACGGCCTGAAATACATCGGTGAGGTTGCCCCAGACGCTGATAAAGTCGGGGTCGGTATAGACGGGCTCCCAGGAGAGTTCGCTGCCCGTCCAGCCGTGCAGAAAGATGACCGGATAGACGCAATCCTGTGCCTGAAGGCGGGTGAAGAGGGATAGGAGTAGCAGACTGATGTAGATTTTCCAATGGTGCATTTTGATGTGGTTTTTGTGGTTTGTTTTTTGCGAAGGTGCTTAACAGTGCTAAGTTGGTAAATGCTTTGTTTTGCCCAGACATGTCATGTCTATAGACATGACATGTCTTTCGCACCCAACTTCGTCGTGAGACTACTACTATCAAAAAACAACACTCTCACTTCCTCCCCAAATACAGCCCCCCCAGAATCAGCCCCATCCCAATAAAATGTTGCCAACTGATGTACTCTCCATCCAAAAATCCCCAGCCGAGGGCTACGAAGGGGATGATGTAGCTCACACTGGAGGCAAAGAGGGCATCGCTGAGCTGCACCAGCCGGTAAAACACCAGTGAGGCGATTACCGTGCCGAGCAGGGCCAGCAGGGCTATGTAGCCCAGGGCCTGCCAGCTTTCGGGCTGTGTGAGCAGGCCGGGGGCGCCGCTGAAATACAGCCACAAAAGCGAAAAAGGCAGGATAAAGATAAAGGAAAGTGTGCTAATCTGCAAAGAGGAGATGTCTTGCAGGTATGTTTTTGCCAAATTGGCGCTGATGGCATAGCAGATGGTGGCCAGCATGACGAGAGATGCATATATGAGTTGGTCGCTCACATCGTCTAAGGGGGCGCCGCCGGTGAGCGCCAGCCAGATGGCGCCTGCCAGGCCCAGCAAAACGCCGATGCCTCTCGACAGAGGGATGCGCACTGCAAAAAAGAGCAGCCCCAGCACCATGGTGAACAGCGGCGTCAGGGAACTGATGATGCCGG
>JALVES010000398.1 GCA_027030635.1 Saprospiraceae bacterium
CACGACATTGTGCATACGGAAAATGTCGTCAGGGCCGTGCAGGAGCTTATGGGGGCTTATGATCTCAGCGAGGAGGAACGCGAAGATCTTTTGCTGGCGGCCTGGTTTCACGATACCGGTTATGACGGGGGGCCGCAGGAGCACGAGCAACGTTCCTGTGCGTATGCCCGTCAGTTTTTGTACGAGCTCCATCATTTGCCGAAAGGCAGAGTAGAAAGAATCTGCAGTTGCATCCTTGCGACCAAAGTGCCTCAGCAACCTCAGACGCTGATGGAGAAAATCCTTTGCGATGCCGATCTCAGCCATCTCGGCAAGCGCATTTACTGGGAGCGCTGTGGGAAAATCCGCCAGGAAATCGCACTGGTGCAGGGGCGCATCATGTCGGATGAAGAGTGGATAGACTTCGAGCTGGAGTTTATGCAAAAGCATCACTATCACACGCCCATTGCGATGGAGCTGTATGAGAAGCGCAAGCAAAAGTACATCCGGCAGTTGTACAAGCAGCGCCGCAGGTTGCTGACCGGCTTACAGGAAGCTCAGGGGCTGGCGCCCAAAAAGAAGGTCAGGCCCAAAAAGAAGAAGGGCAAAACCGGTGAAAACGGCGAGTTGCTGGAGTTGAAGCAGTTGCGCCTCGGCAGGGGGGTGGAGACCATGTTTCGCACTACTTATCGCACGCACGTCAACCTCAGCTCCATTGCCGACAACAAGGCCAACATCATGCTGAGTATCAATGCCATCATCATTTCCATTGTGGTATCTACTTTGGTGCCGGGCTTTGACGACAGTCCGGAGTTGATTGTGCCCACAGTCATTTTGCTGCTGGTGTGCCTGGTCGCTATGGTGTTTGCCACGCTTTCTACCAAGCCCAAGATTACGAAGGGGACGTTTACCAAAAAAGACATTGAGGAGAAGCGGGGCAATCTGCTCTTCTTCGGCAATTATTACAACATGGACATGGAAGTCTTCCACTGGGGCATGATGGAGATGATCAAAGACAGCGATTACCTCTACAGCAGCATGACGCGGGACCTCTACTTCCTCGGTAAAGTCCTCGCTAAGAAGTACCGCTATCTGAGCATCTGCTATACCATATTTATGTATGGTATTATTGTAGCGGTAGTGGCCTTTGGCATTGCTTTTTTGGCTTAGAAATCGTCTTGATACTCCTTGTTGTACACGTACTTCAGCACATCGTGGGTGGTAACAATCCCCACGAGTTTGCCATCGTCATCGGTAATGGGCAGGCCGTGGAAGAGGTTTTCGAGAAAGACGCGGGCGGCGCCGCCGATGAGCTCTTCCGGACGCAGGCTGGCTACGCGGGAGGTCATCACTTCTTTGACGGGGGTTTCAGCAAATTTTTCGGGGGATACGCCCGGCTTCATCAGGTCGTAAGAGGTGATGATGCCGAGGAGTTTGTTGTTGTCATCTACGACGGGCAGATGGTGGAAGCGCTTGTTGAGCAGGATGTCATGCACATGGGCCAGGGTGTCATCGGGTTTGACCGTGAAGACGTCGGTGGTCATGATGCTGGATAGGCGTTCGTTCATCATAGGGCGTTGGCTTTTGTGTGGAATCAGTCAGCGTTTTTATCTGTTTCTGTCGAGAGTTGTTCTTTCATCCGGACGAGGAAGTCGCGCAGTTCGGCCAGGTCTTTGAGGGCCTTTTTGCGCTTTTTCTCTAAGGCCTTGAGGCGCAGAATTTCCTGCTTGGCGCCGTTGAGGGTGAAGCCCCTTTCTTTGACGAGGTGATAGACCAGTTCGATTTGCAGGATGTTTTCGGGCGTGAAGCGGCGGTCGCCCTTGCTGTTTTTGTGGGGTTTGATTTCGTCGAATTCATTCTCCCAAAAACGCACCAGCGAGGTGGACAGGCCGAACATCTCGGCTACTTCACCTATAGAGTAATACCTTTTGCTGAGTTGTGCAGGGTCAATCTTTGGCATGTGCGATACTTTTTTGCGCTATAAAGATAAAAAAAATCGGGATTTCTGTACACCGTTTGAAAAAAATGTCCTATATTTGCCTCGGCAAGGCAGCGCTGTTGGGGCTGTCGGCGTTAAAATTGCGTTAAATAAAGGCCCAAAAGGGTGAGATTTCGGAAATCCGCCTTATATTTGGGTGTGCATTTGAGCATTTTTTCTTTTAACTCTAAAAACAAAGGCATATAGACGGCAAACTCTACTAAATCAATCAAGACGACTTTTTTCTTCTTAACTAAACGATTTAGTTATGCCGGTTAAGCCTTTGAACGACCAACAACTCATTCAAGCCTATTTGGGTGGAGACGAACGCGCCTTTGAAGAACTTCTGAAAAGGCACAAGCAAAAGATTTACACTTCCATTTATCTCTTTGTCAAAGATCACAGTCTGGCAGAAGACATCTTTCAGGAGGTCTTCATCAAAATCATTGACACCCTGCGCCAGGGCAAGTACAACCACGAAGGCAAATTCAGCCAGTGGGCCATGCGCATCGCTTACAACCTTTGTGTGGACTACTTCCGCCGCTCCAAGCGCCGGCCGCAGGTGCATGGCTCGGATGAGTTCGACATCTTCGACATCCTTCGCGTAGAGGAGGACAATGCCGAGGAGCGCATGATCAAAGAACAAACTCATCTGCGGGTGCGCGAGCTGATAGACAGGCTGCCTCCTGAGCAACGCGAGGTGGTCATCCTGCGCCATTATGCAGACATGAGCTTCAAAGAAATTGCCAAACTCACCCGCGTGAGCATCAACACGGCCCTGGGCCGCATGCGCTATGCCCTCATCAACATGCGCAAAATGGTTGCTCAAAAGCAGGTACAATTGCAGTGAGAAGATAAAACCATGCAGGCATCTTGCCCGCATCTCATCAAAGCATAGTCTTCCCGGAAACCGTTTTGAGCCGGCCTCGCCCTTTGGGCGGGGTCGGTTTTTTTGTGTTCTACATTGCGGAAAACTTGCGGGCGGCCCGCCCCTTCAGGGGCCGGGGGCGCGGGCGGCCCTCTCCGTTCACGGCTATAGGCTGCGTCAAAACTTAATGAATCATAGTGTGTTGAAAAAATCTGAAATTTTTTTTCAGGAAAGTACTTCCATAATGAAGAAAAGTCGTACCTTTGCAACCGCTTTTGACCTGCGGTAGCCGCAAGCCGGCGAAAAGCCTTGATTTTATGCGTTTTTGAGGCCAAACAGACAGCTGCAGGGCAATTTGCCTTCCCCGCCGCGGGGCGATGCTCAAAGGGGGGCAGGGCGAAAAGTTGGAAATGTATTTATAAACTTTTAAGGTAAGATATGCCTACTATCAACCAACTCGTGCGTAAAGGGCGCAAAAAGATTGTAACAAAGAGCAAGTCGCGCGCTTTGGACTCTTGTCCGCAGCGCAGGGGAGTGTGTGTGCGTGTATATACGACCACGCCCAAGAAGCCGAACTCTGCTTTGCGCAAAGTCGCCAAGGTGCGCCTGACGAACAACATTGAAGTGATCGCCTACATCCCGGGTGAAGGCCACAACCTCCAGGAGCACTCCATTGTTTTGGTGCGCGGAGGTCGTGTGAAAGACTTGCCGGGTGTGCGCTACACCATCGTGCGTGGTGCTTTGGACACTGCCGGTGTGGAAGGCCGCCTGCAGAGCCGCTCGCGCTACGGTGCCAAACGCCCTAAAAAATAAATTGTATCTGAGAGGCGCTTTTCGAAGCGCCTGCCAAAATAGTTAAGAGCAATGAGAAAAAGAAAGCCAAAACAGCGGGTCATAGCTCCCGATCCCCGTTACGGAGATCCCATGGTAACGCGCTTTGTGAATCACATGATGTGGCGCGGTAAGAAGAATGTCGCTTTTACCATTTTCTACGATGCCATGGATATCGTCAAAGAGCGTACCGGAGAAGACGAGCATGCCATTTGGAAGAAAGCCCTGAACAACGTCATGCCCCAAATGGAGGTGCGCAGCCGTCGTATCGGTGGTGCTACTTTCCAAATCCCCACCGAAATCAGGGCTAATCGCAAGTTGTCCATCGGCATCAAGTGGCTCATCCGCTTTGCCCGCCAACGCGGCGGACGTGGCATGGCTGAAAAACTGGCAGCAGAGATCATCGCAGCGAGCAAAGGCGAAGGCGCTGCCGTTAAACGCAAAGAAGATACCCATAAGATGGCAGAGGCCAACCGCGCCTTCGCTCACTTCAGGGTGTAACCCATTTTTAGCTTCCGCAAACGGACACAAACTTTAAAAGGAACCTGTACGAGGTTTAGATCATGGCAAGAGACTTAAAATACACCAGAAATATTGGCATCGCTGCCCATATTGACGCCGGTAAAACGACCACCACCGAGCGCATTCTGTACTATACCGGTATAAGCCATAAAATCGGTGAAGTACACGATGGTGCTGCCACCATGGACTGGATGGAGCAGGAACGCGAGCGCGGTATCACCATTACCTCTGCTGCCACCAAAACTTCCTGGAAGTGGAAGGGGGAAGAATACACCATCAACATCATTGATACGCCCGGGCACGTGGACTTTACCGTAGAGGTGGAGCGCTCCCTGCGCGTATTGGACGGCGTGGTGGCTTTGTTCTGTGCTGTTTCGGGCGTAGAGCCACAGTCGGAAACCGTTTGGCGCCAGGCCGATCGCTATCGCGTGCCGCGCATTGGCTTTGTCAATAAAATGGACCGCTCCGGCGCTGATTTCTTCGCCGTAGTCGAAGACGTGCGCGAAAAACTGGGCGCCAATGCCGTGCCCCTGCAAGTGCCCATAGGTGCTGAAGAGCGCTTTAGAGGCGTCGTTGACCTCATCACCAACGAGGCCATCATCTGGAATGAGCACGATATGGGCATGACCTACGAGGTGGTTCCCATACCCGAAGACCTGCAGGATACCGTTACTGAATATCGCGAAAAACTGCTCGAAAGCGTAGCAGAATACGACGAGTCTTTGATGGAGAAATACTTCGAAGACCCCGACTCCATCACTGCCGATGAAATTCGCGCAGCCATTCGCGCTGCCGTGATTGATATGAGCATCACGCCCATCATGTGCGGCTCGGCCTTTAAAAACAAAGGCGTACAGGCCGTGCTCGATGCCGTGTGTGCATTCATGCCTTCGCCCGTTGACATTGACGCCATCGAAGGCATCAACCCCAAAACCGGCGAAACGGAAGTGCGCAAGCCCGATGTCAAAGACCCCTTTGCCGCACTGGTCTTTAAAATCGCCACAGACCCCTATGTAGGCCGCCTGGCTTTTATGAGGGTTTATTCCGGCGTGCTGAATGAGGGCAGCTATGTGCTCAACACCCGCTCCGGCAAGAAAGAGCGCGTATCCCGCCTCTACCAAATGCACTCCAACAAGCAAAATCCCATCAAAGTAGTCGAAGCCGGCGATATCGCAGCAGCCGTAGGTATGAAAGACCTGCGCACAGGCGATACCATCTGCGATGCCGACCATCCCATCGTCTTTGAAAGCATGACTTTCCCCGATCCCGTGATCGGTGTGGCCATTGAGCCCAAGACACAGAAGGATGTAGATAAACTGGGTATGGCCCTGGCCAAGCTGGCCGAGGAAGACCCCACCTTTAAGGTGCGCTTCGATGAAGAAACCAACCAGACCATCATCAGCGGTATGGGTGAGTTGCACCTCGAAATCATCGTGGACCGCCTCAAGCGCGAGTTTAAAGTAGAGTGCAACCAGGGCCGCCCGCAGGTGAACTACAAAGAGGCCCTCACGGTCAGCGTAGAGCATCACGAGCGCCTCAAAAAGCAGACGGGTGGCTCGGGTCTGTTTGCCGATATGCAATTTGAATTGGGCCCTGCCGATCCGGAATTCCTCGAGAGCGAAGAGTTCAAGAGTGGCAAAGAGCGCCTGCAATTCGTGGATGAAATCCGCGGCGGCGCCATCCCTCGCGAATTGATAGGCCCCACCCGCAAGGGCTTTGAGTCTATGATGGACAACGGCATCCTTGCAGGTTATGGCATAGAAAGCATGAAAGTACGCCTCTTCGACGGCGCCACCCACCCCGTGGACTCCAAGCCCATCGCCTTTGAGCTTTGCGCCAAAGAGGGCTTTAAAGCCGCTGCACCCAAGTGTAAGCCGGTTTTGCTGGAGCCCATCATGAAGCTGGAGGTCGTAACGCCCGAAGAGTTTGTCGGTAACATCATCGGCGACCTGAACCGTCGTCGCGGCATGCTCAAAGGCCAGGAGCCTCGCACAGGCGGTGCCATCGCCATCCAGGCAGAGGTGCCTCTGGCTGAAATGTTTGGCTATGTAACAGACCTGCGTACCATCAGCTCCGGCCGCGCCAGCTCCACCATGGAGTTTTCGCACTATGCCGAAGCGCCGGCCAACATCGCCAAAGAAGTCATTGAAAAGGCAAGAGGTGAAGTAAAAGTGTAAGCAATCATGAGAAAGTCCGCAAGGGCTTTCTCTAATTTTTTTAATAAACAGGGTTATGAATCAGCAAAAAATCAGGATCCGCCTCCGTTCTTACGACCACAACCTGGTGGACAAGTCAACGGAGAAGATCATCAAAACGGTGCGCAACAGCGGAGCTGTTGTTACAGGACCGATTCCGCTGCCCACGAAGAAAGAGATTTTTACCGTACTGCGTTCGCCGCACGTCAACAAGAAATCTCGGGAGCAGTTTCAGTTGCGCACTCACCAGCGTTTGGTGGAGATTTATTCTCCAACGCCCAAGACGGTGAACGCACTGTCTAAACTGGAGCTTCCCAGTGGCGTGGATATTCAGGTCAAATTGAGCTGACAAGCTCAGGCCACGAGAGATTGAATGGAGTTGTGCGGAAAAGGAGTCTGAAAACTCCGCGGTGAAAGCAGGCGGGTTTCCCCGTCTCACAGCACAAGCCGAAAAGCAGTTGTTGTTTGTTTCCCTTTCGGGAAATGCAACCCGCTTGGCAGGCAGAAGGCAAAGCGCTTGAAGCGCATGCCGCAACTGCCCGTCCTTTCCGCCGGCTCGGTACTTTGAAAATGACAGGTGGAGAGCTTGCATGGCAATCATCCACTATAACCCGTGGAGACAGGAAGGCCGTTTTGCAAACGGCTGTTGTCTTCGCAATAAAAAAGTAGTATCGTGAACGGTATTATTGGCAAAAAGTTAGGAATGACCAGCATCTACAACGATGCCGGTGAGAACGTCGCCTGCACGGTTGTGGAGGCAGGCCCTTGCGTGGTTACTCAGCGATTTTCTGAGGAAAAAGACGGCTATTCTGCGCTTCAATTGGCTTTTGATGAGGCCAAAGCAAAGAATACCACCGCACCCATGATGGGGCACTTCAAAAAAGCAGGTACTACGCCTAAGCGCAAGGTCGTGGAGTTTCGCGACTTTGACGCCGTAGAGAAAAACCTCGGCGATGAAGTGCGTGTGGAAGAAGTTTTTGAAGAAGGCGATATCGTAAATGCCGTCGGCATTTCCAAAGGACGCGGCTTCCAGGGCGTTGTCAAGCGCCATGGCTTTGGCGGTGTCAACGATGCCACCCACGGTCAGCACAACCGCCAGCGTGCTCCGGGTTCTATCGGTGCGGCTTCTTACCCCGCACGTGTCTTTAAAGGCATGCGCATGGCCGGGCGCATGGGTGGTACTCGCGTGAAGATTAAAAACCTCGAGGTGTTGAAGATCTTCCCCGAGAAAAACCTGATCCTCATCAAAGGCGCCATCCCCGGCCACAAGGGAGCCTATGTAATTATCGAAAAGTGAGCAAGTCGTGAAGGTTTTTGCGAAAGCGAAATAAACTCTAAGAGCAATGAAACTGGAAGTTTTTAATATTCAGGGTGAGAAAACGGGACGCAGCGTCGAACTGCCCGAGGAAGTCTTTGGCATTGAGCCCAATGAACAGGCCGTTTATCTGGCAGTCAAGCAGTACCTGGCCAACCAGCGCCAGGGTACGCACAGCTCCAAAGAACGCAATGCCGTAGCCGGCTCACGCCGCAAGCTGAAGCGCCAAAAGGGAACGGGTACAGCCCGTGCCGGCGACATCAAAAACCCCCTGTTTAGAGGTGGCGGCCGCGTCTTCGGCCCCCGCCCGCGCAAATACACCCTGGATCTGCCCAAAAAGGTGAAGCGCCTGGCTCGCAAGTCGGCACTGTCTGACAAGGCCAATAAAAACCAATTGCGCATCATCGAAGATTTTTCTTTCGATGCGCCCAAGACCAAGGCCTATTACGAGATCCTGCAAAAACTGGAGCTCAGTAACCAAAAGGTACTGCATGTTACTTCCGAAAAGGAAGAATCCGTATATCTCTCCAGCCGCAACCTGCCCAAAGCACAGGTAATGCGTGCTTCCGACCTGAATACCTACGCCGTACTGAACTGCCAGGTGTTGTTGCTCTCGGAAGGGGCTGTAGAGAAAATTGTAGAAACTTTTAAGTAATGAATTATGCGAGTCTTCTCGCTCTAAACCCATAGCATCATGGCTAAGCAGATCTTACTGAAGCCGATTATTACCGAAAAAGCCAATGACCTGGCCGAAAAGCTGAACCGCTACACCTTCGTAGTCAACCGCAAGGCCAACAAATTGGAAGTCAAAGCTGCCGTAGAGAAGATGTACAACGTTACGGTAGTCTCGGTCAATACGGCCAACATGCCGGGTAAACGCCGTCGCAGAAGCACCCGCAGCGGGGTGTTCAACGGGATGATCTCTCCCTACAAAAAGGCCGTGGTTACCCTGGCCGAGGGAGAAGAAATTGATTTTTACCAAAATCTCTAAACGGCTATGGCCTGAGCTTCGGGCCGGGAGCATTGGAAACCGAACACAGAAACAAACAGCGTTATGCCAGTTAAGAAATATAATCCGACTACGCCGGGCACCCGCTTCAGAGTGGGCAACGCCTTTGAAGAGCTTACTACAGACAAGCCCGAAAAGAGTTTGTTGGCGCCCTATTCCAAAACGGGTGGTCGTAATCGCACCGGTAAAATGACCATGCGCCAGCGTGGAGGCGGGCACAAGCGTCGCTATCGCATCATAGACTTCAAGCGCAACAAAGAGGGCGTTCCCGCTCGTGTCAAGACCATTGAATACGACCCGAATCGCACCGCTTATATCGCGCTGCTCTTTTATGCCGATGGCGAAAAGCGCTACATCATTGCGCCCAATGGCCTGAAGGTAGGCGATGAGGTCGTATCCGGAAAAGGAGCTGCGCCCAATGTGGGCAATGCCCTTTACCTCAGTGAAATCCCGCTTGGCTCCACCATTCACGCCATTGAAATGCAGCCCGGCCGCGGCGCAGCCCTGGCCCGCTCGGCAGGTACCTACGCTACCCTGATGGGGCGCGAAGGCAAGTATGCCATCGTAAAACTGCCCTCAGGCGAAGTGCGCCGTATCCTGTTGAGCTGCAAAGCCACCATAGGCTCCACTTCAAACCCCGACCACGGCCTGCAAGTGCTCGGCAAAGCCGGCCGTAAGCGCTGGATCGGCCGCCGCCCGCGCGTGCGTGGCGTGGCCATGAACCCCGTGGACCACCCCATGGGCGGTGGCGAAGGACGCGCTTCGGGCGGGCACCCGCGTTCGCGCACAGGAGTCTATGCCAAAGGGCAGAAAACCCGCAACAAGAAGAAGCACTCTTCCAAGCTCATCATCTCGCGCAGGAAAACCAAGAAGAAATAACGCACTGCCTTACAGGGCATCACTACAAATGTAAGCTGATATGGCTCGTTCGATAAAAAAAGGACCTTACGTACACCACAAACTGCTCAAAAAAGTGCTGCAGGCACGTGAGAGCAACAAGAAGTCGGTTATCAAAACCTGGTCGCGTGCATCCATGATCATCCCCGATATGGTGGGTATGACCATAGCCGTACACAATGGCAAAACCTTCGTCCCGGTGTTCATTACCGAAAATATGGTAGGACACAAGCTCGGAGAATTTTCGCCCACGCGCACCTTCCGTGGTCACGCAGGCAACCGCAAAAAGTAAGCGTTTTGTTTGGCTTTCGCCAAATGAAATGAAACATAAATTTGGGCGCCAAAGCGCCTATATGCTCCCCTGGCAAGGGGCATTGGAAACTTTTCCGGGTCTTTAAACACCCGGCCATAACTTGAAGAAAGAGATAGCAATGAAAGCGACAGCTAAGTTTAAAAACTGCCACATGTCGGCGCGTAAAATGCGCCTCGTGCTGGACTTGATTCGCGGCAAGGGCATTGAAGAAGCTCTGGATATCTTGCGTTTCACCAACAAAGAGGCCTCGGAATGGGTCGAGAAAGTGCTGCTTTCCGCCATCGCCAACTGGGAGTACAAAACAGGCGGCCTGGAAAGCGCCGATGAGTACGACCTCTTTGTCAGTAAAGCTACAGCCGACGGCGGAATGATGATCAAGCGCATCCGCCCTGCACCGCACGGCCGGGCACACAGAATTCGCAAGCGGACCTGCCACATCACCATCGTGGTGGAAAATCGCATACCGCTCAGCGAAGATTACGAAAACATGGGCGATGACGCAGTGATCGTAGAAGAAGTGGAAGAAGCCGCAGAAGAATAAAAAATTAACAACTAACTCGATATGGGTCAGAAGACAAATCCTATTGGCAACCGTTTGGGAATCATCCGTGGATGGGATTCCTACTGGTATGGTGGCAAGTCTATGGGCGATAAAGTCGTCGAAGACTTCAAAATTCGCGAATACCTGCGCGCACGCGTGCAAAAAGGCGGTATCGCGCGCATCGTCATAGAACGCAACATCAAGCAAACCACCCTGACCATCCATACGGTTCGCCCGGGCATCATCATTGGTAAAGGCGGCCAGGAAGTGGATCGCATCCGCGAAGAGCTGCGTAAACTCACGGGCAAAGATGTCCACATCAATATCCATGAGATTCGCAAGCCGGAACTGGATGCCTACGTGGTCGGCGAAAACATCGCCCGCCAGATCGAAGGGCGTGTCAATTATCGTCGCGCCATCAAAATGGCCATTCAGGCCTCCATGCGCGCAGGCGTGCAGGGCATCAAAGTGCGCGTGTCGGGCCGGCTGAACGGCGCAGAAATGGCGCGCACAGAAGAATACAAAGAGGGAAGAACACCTCTGCATACCTTCCGTGCCGATATTGACTACGCACTGGTGGAAGCCAATACCGTTTACGGCAAGATTGGCGTCAAAGTCTGGATATGCCGTGGCGAAGTCTTTGGCAAGCGCGATTTGTCCCCCAATGTGGGCCTCGGCAGCAAGGACAAACGCAGCGGGCGCGGCGGCCGTGGCGGCCGTGGTGGCCGTCGCAAATAATGTAGATAATTTTTTGCCAACTCCATAGACGGAGTCGAAAAAATGTCGTACCTTTGCACGGCTTTTTGAAAAGGCATTGGCATTTAATATAAGACGGACATGTTACAACCGAAAAGAACCAAGTATCGCAAGCAGCAGAAAGGCCGCAACCGCGGCCTGGCATATAAAGGCAGCAGCGTGGATTTTGGCAGCTTTGGTCTTAAGGCTGTTACCCCCGGGCGCATCACCAATCGTCAGATTGAAGCCGCCCGTATTGCGATGACGCGCTACATGAAACGTGAAGGTAAGGTGTGGATTCGCATCTTTCCCGACAAACCCATCACCTCCAAGCCTTTGGAAGTGCGTATGGGTAAGGGAAAAGGCGCTGTGGACCACTGGGTGGCCGTCGTAAAGCCCGGTCGCATCATGTTTGAAATTGACGGCGTTCCCCGGGCAGTAGCCGAGGAAGCGCTCCGTCTGGCAGCTCAAAAGTTGCCCGTATTGACCAAATTTTCCGTTCGTCCGGACTATGCCGGAGAGTGATTTAATGCAAGCAAAGAAAAGGTAGCACACCATGGCCACTAAGAAGTTTTTAGAACTCCAGGATTATACAGATGCCGACTTGCAGGTCGAGCTCGAAAAAGTCCGTGAGCAATACCAACGCATGAAATTTGAACATGCAACCCAGGGCCTGGAAAACCCCCTGGCACTGCGCGAAACAAGGCGAGACATCGCCCGCCTCGCTACGGAAATTCGCCGCCGTGAATTGGCGAAGATGGATGAAAAACAACTGGCCCGGCGCTCTAAAATCCGTGCCAGAAGAAGGAAACAAAAATAAGTACGAAACGCCATGACAAACAGAAACCTTCGTAAAACGCGCATAGGCATAGTGAGTAGCACGGCCATGGACAAAACCATAGCTGTCCTGGTGGAAAGAAAATTGCGCCACCCCATCTACGGTAAGTTCGTCAAAAAAACGACCAAATTCCTGGCACACGATGAAGAAGAAGTGTGCGGGGTAGGTGATAAAGTGCGCATCATGGAAACGCGCCCTCTGAGCAAGCGCAAAAAATGGCGCCTTGTCGAAATCATTGAAAAGGCTAAGTAAAACAGGCTATAAAACAGATTGAGTCATGATACAGCAAGAGTCCAGATTGAAAGTAGCGGATAATAGCGGCGCCAAAGAAGTGCTCTGCATTCGCGTCCTCGGCGGCTCCAAACGGCGCTATGCCTCCATAGGCGATAAAATCGTAGTAACGGTCAAAGAAGCCAGCCCGGGAGGCATCAAGAAAGGTACCGTATCCCGCGCCGTAGTCGTCCGTACCAAAAAGGAAGTGCGCCGCAAAGACGGTTCTTACATCCGCTTTGGAGACAATGCCGTGGTATTGCTGACAAACGCCGACGAGCCCCGCGGAACGCGTATCTTCGGCCCCGTTGCCCGCGAATTGCGCGATAAAGACTTTATGCGTATCGTCTCCCTGGCTCCGGAAGTACTGTAAATCCATACCAACGAGCTAAGCTAACGAAGAAGAAACTTTCGAACCATGTCGAAGAAAAAAACACATAAGCGATTCGCACCTAAGTTGCACATCAAAAAGGGCGATCGCGTGAAGGTAATGGCCGGCGCTTACAGAGGCGCAGAAGGAGAGGTACTGGAGGTGTTTCCCAGGAAACAACGCGCCATCGTAGATGGCGTCAACATCGTCAAGAAACACCAAAAACCCATGGGAGATAACCCGGGCGGCATCCATGAAATGCCCGCACCGGTACACATCTCCAACCTCATGTTGATAGACCCCAAAACCGGAGAACCTACCCGCATCGGCCGCAAAGAAGTGGACGGCAAACTGGTTCGCTATTCCAAAAAATCAGGAGAAATCATTAAGTGATGAGCTACGAACCAAGACTTAAGAAGAAATATCAGGAGGAAGTCATCCCGGCTTTGATGGAAGAGTTTCAATACAAATCCGTCATGCAGGTGCCCCGTTTGGTGAAAATCTGCCTCAACCAGGGTATAGGCGAAGCTACCCAGGATAAAAAACTGGTGGATTCTGCCCTCCAGGAAATGACTCTGATCGCAGGTCAGAAAGCCGTGCCCACCAAAGCACGACTCTCTGTCTCCAATTTTAAACTGCGCGAAGGCATGGTTATCGGCGCACGCGTTACCCTGCGCAAAGACCGCATGTGGGAGTTCATGGACCGCCTCATAGCCGTTGCCCTGCCGCGTGTGCGCGACTTCCGGGGCATCAACGACAAGAGCTTCGATGGCCGTGGCAATTACTCCATGGGCATCACCGAGCAGATCATCTTTCCCGAAATTGACCTCGACAAAGTCAATCGCATTTCGGGCATGGATATCACGTTTGTAACGACTGCAAAAACGGATGCCGAAGCGCTGGCCTTGCTCAAGCATCTCGGAATGCCGTTTAAAAACCAAAACAGCTAATAACAGCTGCCTCAGGCAGATGGAAAACAATAAGCATTATGGCAAAAAAATCAGTCATAGCCAGAGAAAAAAAGCGCCAACGCATGGTGGCCAAGTACGCCGAGTTGCGCAAAAAACTCAAAGAAGAAGGCAACTACGAAGCCCTCGATAAGCTGCCGCGCAACGCATCTCCGGTACGCCTCCACAACCGTTGCCAACTCACCGGCCGCCCGCGCGGATACATCCGTCGCTTTGGTATCTGCCGCGTGAAGTTTCGCGAATTGGCTCTGGAGGGTAAAATCCCGGGCATCACCAAGTGTAGTTGGTAGCACCCTCCTTCTCTTCGGAGAAGTAAAAGAAAACATGGCCTCATAAAGCTCCGGCCATTGGAAAAAGGAGCATAGACAGGTTGGAGTTATCGGTTTGAAAAAAGCGACAACTCAGAACGAACGTCTGAACTCTAAACCAAAAAGTGATGATCGTAACAGATCCAATAGCAGATTATCTGACCCGCCTGCGCAACGCTCAAAGCGCCGGGCATCGCGTAGTGGAAATCCCCTCTTCCAAAGTGAAGAAGGCCATTACCAAAATCCTCTACGACCAGGGGTATATCCTGAAGTATCAGTTTGATGACGAAGCCGGCAAGCAGGGAATCATCCGTATTGCCATTAAATACGACCCCCGCAGCAAGCAGCCCGTCATTCGCAAGCTGCAGCGCATCAGTAAACCCGGCCTGCGCAAATACGCCAAGGCCAAAGACCTCCCGCGCGTCATCAATGGCCTGGGCATTGCCATCGTCTCCACTTCACATGGCATCATGACCGATAAGGAAGCGCGCAAAATAAACGTAGGCGGGGAAATCCTCTGCCAAGTGTATTGATTTGATTGAGCTGTAAAAACGCAACAGACCATGTCCAGAATAGGAAAAGCACCGATCAACATACCGCAGGGAGTGGAAATCAACATCACCAAGGGCAATTTCGTAACCGTAAAAGGCCCCAAAGGTGAGCTCTCCCAGCAGGTGGACCCCGACCTCACCCTCAAAATTGAGGACGGCGTCCTGACCCTCGAGCGCCCCACAGAGCAGAAGCGCCACAAATCCATGCATGGTTTGTATCGCTCCCTCATCGCCAATATGGTAGAAGGTGTTACCAACGGATTTAAAAAAGAATTGGAACTGGTGGGCGTGGGTTATCGCGCCAGCAACACCGGCCAATTGCTGGAACTCCAACTGGGATACTCTCACCCCATACTGTTCTACATCCCCGATGAGGTGAAAGTGGAAGCGGTCATGGAAAAAGGTAAAAACCCCATCGTCAAGCTGGAGTCCATAGACAAACAACTCGTAGGCCAGGTGGCGGCAAAGATTCGCGCTTTCCGCAAGCCCGAGCCTTACAAAGGAAAGGGCGTTCGCTTTGTGGGTGAAGAAATTCGCCGCAAAGCCGGTAAGACCGTGGCTAAATAATCTTTTTTATTAGCCGGCTTTCGCCAAATGATACCCAAGTGAGCAGACCAAACGCAGAAGAGTAAGAACAATGAGACAGTTAAAGAGAAAAGCGAGAATTCGCTACCGCATTAGAAAAAAAGTTTCCGGAACGGCCGAGCGCCCGCGCCTCAGCGTCTTTCGCAGCAACAACTACATCTATGTACAAGCCATAGATGATGTGCAGGGAATGACTCTGGCAACGGCCTCTTCCCGTGAAAACTCCGTGGATAAAGCCAAGCCGCCGGTAGAACAGGCCAAAGAAGTCGGCAAATTGATTGCCGAACGCCTCCAGGCTCAAAACATCAGTCGCGCCGTCTTTGACCGCGGCGGATACCTCTACCACGGCCGCGTCAAGGCACTGGCCGATGGCGCCCGCGAAGCCGGCCTGACCATCTGAAAAGACTACGGGCAGTTTCGCAAACTACATTTGTAAGCGCACAACAGCACAACCATGACGAATAAAACGGATAAAAAAATTAAGCCCGCCGGCACCGAATTGACAGAAAAGGTGGTGAGCCTCAATCGCGTTGCCAAGGTAACCAAAGGTGGACGTACCTTCAGCTTTGCTGCAGTAGTCGTCGTAGGTGACGGAAATGGCATTGTCGGGCACGGCCTGGGCAAAGCCCGCGATGTCTCTGAGGCCATTGCCAAAGGGGTGGATGATGCCAAGAAAAACCTTATCCGCATTCCCCTTTACAAGGGTACCATCCCTCATGAGCAGAAAGGAAAGTACGGCGCAGCACGCGTGCTCATCAAGCCGGCTTCCGATGGTACCGGTGTGATCGCAGGTGGCGCCATGCGTGCCGTCTTGGAAATTGCAGGCATCCACAACGTTTTGGCGAAAGCCCATGGCTCTTCAAACCCCCACAACGTCGTCAAAGCAACCATTGATGCCCTGACCAAACTGCGCACGCCCATGGAGATCGCCCGCCAACGCGGCATCAGCATGGATAAACTGTTCAACGGCTGATAAAGCCTTTTGCAAAAAAGCTTAAAACATCGAAGCGATGGCTAAGATCAAGATCACGCAAGTACGAAGCACCATTGACCGACCCAAGGACCAAAAGGCCACCATGGAGGCTCTGGGCTTGCGTAAAATGAACCAAACTGTAGAGCACGAGGCTACTCCCCAAATACTGGGTATGGTAGCCAAAGTGGCTCACCTGGTGAAAGTGGAAGAAAAATAAATCACGATGGAATTACATACGCTCAAACCCGTTAAAGGATCTGTACGTTCGCGCAAGCGCCTGGCCCGTGGCCAGGGCTCCGGCAGGGGAGGTACGTCCACACGTGGACACAAAGGACAGAAGTCCCGCTCCGGCTACAGCAGGAAGCGGGCTTTCGAAGGCGGTCAGATGCCTCTGCAGATGCGCCTGCCTAAGCGCGGCTTCAAAAACATCAACCGCGTACAATACGTACCCATCAACTTGTCGCGCGCTCAGGCTATAGCCGATAAATATAAACTGGATGCACTGGATATCGAAACCCTGATCGCCAAGGGCATTGTCGGTAAAAAAGATCGCGTCAAATTGCTGGCCAATGGCGCCTTGACCAAAGGCCTGAGCATCCAGGTACACGCATGCTCTGCCAAAGCTAAAGAGGCCGTGGAAGCAGCAGGAGGCCGTGTAGAGATTTTAGGATAGACGCGCAAACTGCAAAAGACGGGCGCCATTTGACGCAAGTCTGCATGCCAACGAACCAGGGAAAGAGAGGGCGTATCGCGACCGCTCCTACCGCTAAAGCAAGAGATTCATGAAACGATTTTTGAATACGCTGAAAAACATCTGGAAGATAAAGGAATTGCGCCAACGCATTCTCTTTACTTTTGCCATGTTGGCGGTGTATCGCCTCGGCTCTTATGTCGTTTTGCCCGGTGTGGACCCGAGCCAACTCGACACGGGCTCGGGCAATGCCAACGACCTGCTGGGCCTGATCAATATGTTTACGGGGGGCGCCTTTCAGAATGCCGCCATCTTTGCCCTCGGTATCATGCCCTATATCACCGCTTCCATCGTGGTACAACTTCTGGGCTTTGCCGTGCCTTACTTCCAGCGTTTACAGCAGAAAGAGGGGGAGAGCGGAAGAAAGAAACTCAATCAAATCACGCGTTTCCTGACGCTGGCCGTAACGCTGGTGCAGGGCGGTGGTTATCTGACCTATCTGGTGAGCAACAATGCCGTGGCTCCGGGAGTGTCGCAGGGGCTGTTTTGGTTTGCCAACATCATCATCCTCTCTGCCGGCACCATCTTCGCCATGTGGCTGGGTGAGCGCATCACCGACAGGGGAATTGGCAATGGCGTATCTCTTTTGATTACTGTGGGCATCATCGCCCGTCTGCCACAGGCCATGATTGCCGAATTTCAGTTGCAGTTGGCCCAAAACGGGCTGATTCTCTTCCTGATCGAATTGGCAGCTATGTATGCCGTCGTTATGGTAACGGTACTTATCGTACAGGGCGTTCGCAAAATCCCCATCCAGTTTGCCAAGCGCATGGTGGGGCGCGGCAGCTCGGCCGTGGCCATGTCCAATGTACGCGATTATATCCCCGTGAAGGTGAATGCCTCGGGCGTGATGCCCATCATCTTTGCTCAGGCATTGATGTTTTTGCCGGCTACGTTGGTAACTTTCGTCTCCGGAGGAGACCCGGCTGCTGCCCCGGGCTGGCTGAGAGCCCTGAGCAATCCTTATTCCGGTGCCTCGGCAGTGTTTACCTTCCTGCTGGTGGTCGTATTTACTTATATCTACACGGCTTTGCTGGTGAATCCCAAGCAATATGCCGACCACCTGAAGCGCCAAAACGCTTTCATTCCCGGTGTGAAACCGGGGAAAGCTACGGCAGATTTCATTGACAACATCGTGTCGCGCATTACCCTGCCCGGCTCGATCTTTCTGGGCATCATCGCCATTTTGCCTGCCATTGCGGTGGCCTTTGGCGTGAACCCCTCCCTGGCTTCCTTCTTCGGCGGAACTTCCATGCTGATTTTGGTGGCCGTGGTTTTGGATACTTTGCAGCAAATAGAAAGCCATTTGCTCATGCGTCGCTATGACGGCCTGGTGAAATCCGGCCGCATCCAGGGACGCAGCAGCCGCATGCAAGGCATAGGTGCCGGCATGTAAGGATGCGTTTTTTGAAAAGACAATGATCTACTACAAAACACCCGAAGAGATTGAGCTGATGCGCATCAGCAATTTGCTGGTGTCTCAAACACTGGCTCATGTGGGCAGCATCCTCAAGCCGGGTGTGAGTGGAGCAGATATAGACCGCGAAGCCGAAGCCTTCATTCGCGACCATGGCGCTGAGCCGGCCTTTAAAAACTACGAAGGCTTTCCGGCTACGCTCTGCGTCTCGGTCAATGAGGCTGTGGTACACGGAATACCTTCGAAAGAGCAGGTGTTTAAAGAAGGCGATATCGTATCGGTGGACTGCGGCGTTTTGCTCAACGGTTACTACGGCGATAGCGCTTATACCTTTGCCCTCGGAGAGGTGGATGAGAAAGTGATGGAGTTGTTGCGCGTTACGAAGGAGGCCGTTTATCTCGGCATTGAGCAGGCACGCGTGGGCAATCGCCTCAGGGATATCGGTTATGCCGTGCAATCATTTGCCGAAAGGCAACATAAATACGGCGTAGTGCGCGATTTGGTGGGGCATGGCATCGGGAAAAAACTACACGAAGAACCCGAAGTCCCCAATTACGGCCAGCGCGGCCGGGGAATCAAAATACAGGAAGGGCTGGTCATTGCGATAGAGCCCATGATAAACCTGGGAAGCAAGAGCGTCCGGCAGTTGAAAGACGGCTGGACGATTGTGTCTAAAGACCGCAGCCCCTCCGCCCACTACGAACAAGTCGTAGCGGTGAAGAAAGAAGGACCGGACAGGCTCTCGGATTTCTCCGTTATAGAGGAAGTCGAGCGCCAAAATGCTTCGCTGCGGGAGGTCGTTCGAAGCAGCATGTCCGGTGTCTCCTGAAGATTCGGGCACTGTAAACACGCTTTCCGGAAAAGTCCGGCAGGCATCGAAAGCGCTTGAAAAGTTGTTGAAACAAAATTTGATGGGTTGAAAATACACCATTTGGCGAAAAGGAAAAGAAGTTGTATCTTTGCGCCCTAAAAATTGTGTATGGCTAAGAAAAACCTCATCAAGCAGGATGGCATCATAGAAGAGGCCTTGTCCAATGCCATGTTTCGGGTGCGATTGGAGAACAATCACCTGATCGTGGCTACGATTTCCGGAAAAATGCGCATGAACTACATCCGCATTCTGCCGGGGGATAAGGTCTCTGTGGAGATGTCGCCCTATGATTTGACCCGCGGGCGCATTGTGTATCGCTATAAATAAGCGTTGCAACTGCGCGGCGAGGGATATGAAACGACCTGCCCCTGTGCAGGCCATGACTAAGAACACTTAACACTTGGAGCAATGAAAGTAAGAGCGTCCATCAAGAAGAGAAGTGCAGATTGCAAGATCGTTCGTCGCAAAGGCCGTCTGTATGTCATCAACAAGAAGAATCCCCGCTTTAAGCAGCGTCAGGGATAAAAGGAAACACAAATTCCGGTACTGAGGCCGGGTAAAAACAAAGAGAAGCAATGGCTCGTATAGCAGGTATAGACTTACCCAAGAACAAGCGTGGCGTCATCGGTTTGACGTACATCTATGGCATTGGGCCTTCCCGTGCCAGGGAGATTTTGGCGAAAGTAGGCGTGGATGAGAATGTGAAAGTAAAGGATTGGAGCGATGAAAACATCCGTGCCATCTCGGCGCTCATCCAAAACGAATACAAAGTAGAGGGTGAATTGCGCTCCGAGGTGCAGATGAACATCAAGCGTTTGATGGACATCGGCTGCTACCGAGGCCTGCGTCATCGCAAAGGCCTGCCCGTGCGCGGGCAACGCACGCGAACCAATGCGCGTACCCGCAAGGGGCGTCGTAAGACTGTGGCAAACAAGAAGAAAGCAACCAAGTAATACTTAAGATTCATGGCGAAAGGAAGAAAATCCGTACGCGCGAAGAAGCGCAAGGTGAAAGTGGAACCCACCGGCCGCGCTTACATCAAGGCCAGTTTCAACAACATCATCATCTCTTTGACGAATGCCAAGGGCGATGTGATTTCCTGGGCTTCTGCCGGCAAAGCGGGATTCAGGGGCGCGAAGAAAAACACGCCTTATGCCGCTCAACGTGCAGCTACGGATGCTGCCGAGGTGGCTTACGAAGCCGGGCTGCGTAAAGTGGAAGTCTTTGTAAAAGGGCCGGGCAGTGGCCGCGAAGCAGCCATCCGCGCCATTGATGCAGCAGGTATTAAAGTGCAGCGCATCATTGACGTAACGCCCATCCCCCACAACGGCTGTCGCCCGCCTAAGCGTCGTCGCGTTTAAAGAAACCCCGAGGCAGTCTTGCAGCCATGTGTCGCAAACTGCCCACCATTATTTTTTGACAAACTCAAGCTGAGAATAGCATGGCAAGATACAGAGGCCCCAGAGCGAAAAAGGAAAGAGCCTTCGGCGAACCGATCTTCGGTGGCTTGCGCGCTTCCGACAGGAAAAAGTATGCTCCCGGAATGCATGGCAACAAACGCCGTCGCCGCCAAAAATCGGATTATGCCCTCCAATTGATGGAGAAGCAAAAAGCCAAATACACCTATGGTGTGCTGGAACGTCAGTTCCGCAACCTCTTCGAAAAAGCCAGTCGCCGCGGTGGCGTTACAGGCGAAGTGTTGTTGCAGTTCCTCGAAGCCCGTTTGGACAATGTGGTTTATCGCATGGGTATAGCCCCGACACGCCGTGGAGCACGCCAATTGGTCTCGCACCGCCACATCCTCCTGAATGGAGTGATCAACAATGTGCCTTCCACTCAGGTGAAACCCGGAGACGTCGTTAGCGTGCGGCCTAAGTCTCAGGGCATGGAGGTCATCCGCGACAGCGTTGCAAGCAACAGCTCGAACGTGCGCAAATTTCCCTGGCTGGAATTCAATCAGGACCAAATGACCGGTAAATTCCTGACTTACCCGCAGCGCGAAGAAATACCCGAAAAGATCAACGAACAATTGATCGTTGAACTTTACTCTAAATAATTTCGCTATATGAATATTCTCCCTTATCAAAAGCCCAACAAGATCGTTCTCCAGAAGTCTAACGATTTTGAAGGTACTTTTGAGTTTAAACCTTTGGAGCGTGGCTTTGGCCAAACCATAGGCAATGCCCTGCGTCGGGTGTTGCTTTCTTCGCTCGAAGGCTTTGCTATCTCGGCCGTCCGCATTACGGGCGTTGACCACGAGTTTTCTGCCATCAAAGGCGTGGTTCAGGATGTGGTGGACATCGTGCTGAACCTCAAGCAGGTGCGCCTGAAGCAGTTGCTCGCCGATGATAGCGCCAACGAACCGATGAAAATCTACCTCAGCATCTCGGGGCGTGAGGAATTTAAAGCTGGCGATATTGAGGAAGTTACCAACTTCTTCAAAGTGATGAACCCCGATTTGCTCATCTGCCAGATGGAGCCTTCCGTAACCCTCGAAATTGAACTGACGGTAACGCGCGGGCGTGGCTATGTGCCTGCCGATGAGAACATCCCCAAGGATGCTCCCCTCGGTGTCATCCCCATAGATGCTATTTATACGCCCATCAAGAATGTTGCTTATCGGGTAGAGAATACCCGTGTAGGCCAGCGCACCGACTACGAAAAACTGACCATTGAGGTGAAAACCGATGGCACCATCAAACCTGAAGATGCCGTCAAGGAAGCAGCCCGCATTCTCATGGAGCACCTCGTGCTGATTACCGATAAAAACATCTCCTTCGAAGAAGGCCATGCAGCCAAGGACGAAGATATGGATGAGGAAGTTCTTCAAATCCGCAAGTTGCTCAAAAAGCCTCTTGAAGACCTCGACCTCTCCGTGCGTGCCTACAACTGCCTCAAGGCAGCTAAGATTGACACCCTCGGAGAATTGGTGCAGTACGACTCCAATGAGTTGCTCAAATTCAGAAACTTCGGCAGAAAATCCCTGGTTGAATTAGAAGACCTGCTCCAAGATCATGGTCTGACTTTCGGGATGGACCTGAGCCGATACAACCTGGATTCGGACAAGGATTGATTGAAAGGCCCCTTTATTTATTTGTGCAATAACAGAAACTTCGGGCGAAAGGAGATGAGGGGCAAGTCTCCGCCGCAAACAGCGGGCGCCGGTTTTTGTGTTGCGAGGATAACCAAAATTTTAACTCATGCGACACGGCAAAAAATTCAACCACCTCGGCCGTACCTCCGCACATCGCAAAGCGTTGTTGCGCAATCAGGCCATTTCTCTCATTATGCACAAGCGCATTAGGACCACCGTGGCCAAAGCCAAGGCCCTGCGCCGCTTTATCGAGCCACTGATCACCAAAGCCAAAGACGGAAGCATGCACTCGCATCGCGTGGTCTTTAGCTATTTACAAAACAAGGAGGCCGTTAAGGAACTCTTCGGGCCTGTAGTAGCCAAAGTGGGCGATCGCCCGGGAGGTTATACGCGTGTCATTCGCATGGGTTTCCGCAAAGGCGATGGAGCCGAAATGGCCTTGATCGAACTGGTGGACTTCAACGAAGTTTACAACCTCAAAGACGGAAAAACTACCGGCAGACGCCGCCGTCGCCGCAGAGGAGGCAAGAAAAAAGCCGGAGAAACCCCGGTGGCTGTAACGCCTGAAACTACAACTCAGGCATCCTCTGAAGAGGAAGAATAAAAACCAAAAAAAGCCCCGTATAAGCCGGGCTTTTTCTTCAAAAGAAGAAAAAAAGCCCCGCATCAGCCGGGCTTTTTCTTCAAAAGAAGAAAAAAACAAAAAAAAGCCCCGCATCAGCCGGGCTTTTTCTTCAAAAGAAGAAAAAAAACAAAAAAAAGCCCCGCGAAGCGGGGCTTTTTTTATTTCCTTCGACTCCGCTCAGGATGACACCTTCACAGTTTCCAGTACTTCTTTCATCGTCTTGCCAATCATGGCGGGATTTCTAACG
>JALVES010000399.1 GCA_027030635.1 Saprospiraceae bacterium
CAGCGACGGCAGGGTCTCTCCCTTGCGTTGGGCCTCTTCGTAAACAGCGGGGTCCACCGCGCCCAACCAAAACATAAAGACCGGCACTTTTTCCTCCGTGCGGCCATAGCGGGCGAAATCTTCACCTCCCATGACGGCGGGCGTCTCCACAACCTGTTCGTCTCCCAATATGGCCTTTTGTGCGGCAATCACGCGCTTTGCCAAGTCGGGGTCGTTGTACAGCGCCGGCGTGAAGTCATCGGCCATTTCTATTTTGGGCCACATTTCTTCGGGCAGGCCGGAAGACAAGCCAATTCCCTTGCATATTTGTTCAATGCGGCTGATGATGAGATTGCGGGTCTCATCGGTATAAGAGCGCAGGGTGAGTTCGAGCTTCACCTCATTGGGAATGACGTTGCCTTTCGTGCCGCCGTGTATGGAGCCTACGGTTACCACGGCCGATTCCAGGGGCGACACATTGCGGCTGACGACGGTTTGCAACTGCACGATGAGCTCGGCGGCCAGCACGACGGGGTCCACTGTGGTATGCGGGTAAGCGCCATGCCCGCCTTTGCCATAGACGGTGATGTTCATCATATCCACATTGGCCATGGCATAGCCCGTGTGATAGCCCAATTTGCCGGAAGGCATATTGGCTTTTACGTGCAGGGCCACCGCATAATCCGGCACGGCAAAGCGCTCATAAAGCCCGTCTTCCAACATCGCTTTGGCGCCACCGCCCCGCTCCTCAGCCGGCTGCCCGATAAAGACCAGCGTGCCCGACCACAACTCGCGATGCGTGGCGAGAAAGCGGGCCGTGCCCAGCAAAACAGTCATGTGAACGTCATGCCCGCAGGCATGCATCACATGTACTTCCTTGCCATGGGGGTCTTTGGCCTGCACGCTGCTGGCATAGGGCAGGCCGGTCTCCTCTTCAATCGGCAGGGCATCCAAATCCGTGCGGATTAAAACCGTAGGGCCTTCGCCGTTCTTCAAAATGCCAACCACGCCGGTGCCGCCCACTTTTTCGGTTACCTCCAAACCGGCCTTGCGCAACTCGCCTGCGAGGCGCTTTGCCGTTTCAAATTCGTAAAACGAGAGCTCGGGATGGCTGTGGCAGGTTTCGTAAAAAGTCTTGAGGTAGGGATAGTCTTTGTTTACGCTCTGCTCAAGCACTTCCTTCTGGCCAAAAGCCGAAGAGAGCAGGAAAAGAAAAAGGACAATGAGGTATGGAGTCTTCATAATGAGTTGTTTTGCTGAGAACTTCAGGTTTGGATTTTAGCAAAGATAAGGCTTTCTATGGGGATGGATTGGCCGCCACTTCCCTCAGCCAGCGCCTGTAGCCTCCGACGGCCAGCACCAGATACAACCCAAAAAGCAGGGCAAACAAATACCCGCCCCGACTGCCGTACTGATAGATATATACCGCATCTATCACCAGCCAATACAGCCAATTTTCCAGCTTTCGCCAAATGACGAGAAAAGTGATGAGCACTGAAAAAACCGTAGTGAAAGCATCCAGATAAGGAACCGCCGCATCTGTATAACGGGCAAATAAATATCCCACCGCCAGCGTCAACAGGCTGCCACTCAGCAGCACGCTTAAATGCTCCCTCCGGCTCATGCGCGTAATGGGCCGGGGCTCATCCTGCCCTGCCCCTCCCCTTTTCCAACTGTACCAGCCCCAAACGCTCATAAAAACGTAAAACACCTGGAGCAGAGCATCCACATACAACTTGTACAGAGAAAAAGCCGCCCAGGCCCAAAGCGCACAACTGATGCCCCCCCAAATCCAGCAGCGAATGTCGTTGCGGGCCGCATAAATCAAATAAACAATAGCCAATACCACCGCCCCCGCCTCGCTCCAGTGAAGCGCCAACGCCTGCTCCCTGATAAGTTCTAACCACTGCATGGGCGCAAGGTAGAAAATTTTTCGATTGGTACTTTTCTCTAAGAACCATGCCA
>JALVES010000400.1 GCA_027030635.1 Saprospiraceae bacterium
ACCGGCTCTTTTGAGCTGAACAATCCGCCGGAATTTACCGTGGAAATCAGCGAAACCCAGGCCATTAGCTGCTTCGGCGGTTCAAATGGCATCCTCACAGCTACTACCAGTGAGCCCGCCACCACCATAGGCTGGAGCACAGGCGATGAGGGCCTGATGATCGAAAATTTGCCGCAAGGCAGCTATTCCGTCACCGCCACCAACGCCAACGGCTGCACGGCCACAGCCACCTATCTGCTCGAAGGCCCCTCCGAAGCCCTGACCGTAAGCCTGGAAATCCTCCAGCCCGTTAGCTGCAACGGAGAAGAAGACGGCAGCCTCATCGCCAACGTCAGCGGGCCGGGCAACGAACTGCACTACACCTGGTCCGTGCCCGCAGCAGATCAGGCCCTGCTCGACCAGCTCGGCGCCGGCTCCTATGCCGTTACCGTCGAAAACGAAACGGGCTGCACAGCAGAAGCACAAATTGAGCTCACCCAGCCCGAAGTCCTGCAGGCCGAGTGGGAAGTCAAAGACGTCAATTGCCCCGAAGGACTGCAAAGCGGCGCCATCTCCCTGACCGACATCCAGGGCGGCACCGAACCCTACCTCTACGCCCTCAACGGCCAACCTTTTAGCGAGCAGTCACAATTCGACCAACTCGCCGCAGGCTCCTATACCCTTGCCGTACAAGACGCCCAGGGTTGTACGGTTGAATACGCATTAGAAGTGTTGTCTCCCGTCCTGCCCACAGTCAGCCTCGGCGGAGATCAAAAAATCACGCTTGGAGAAGAACTGTTCCTCAACGCCGAAACGAATCTCGACGAGCTGATCTATACTTGGACCATGCCCTATGCCTACGAATGCCAAAGCGCTGTTTGCGACGAGGTGATCATCCAGGCCGTCGCCTCCGGGCAGGTCTCGGTAACGGTGGTGGACACGAGTACGCTCTGCTCTGCCACAGATGTCATTTTCGTGGAAGTAGATAAGAGCCGGCACGTATATCTGCCCAACGCCTTCTCCCCCAACGGCGACGGCCTCAACGACAGCTTCGGCGTTTTCGGCGGGCCCGATGTGCTTCAAATACGCAGCCTGAGAATCTTCGACCGCTATGGCGGGCTGATTTTCGAGGCCGAAAACTTCATGCCGGGCGACCCCCTCTTTGCCTGGAATGGCTATTGGCAGGGCCGCCCCGCCCCCGCAGGCGTGTACGTCTATGTGGTGGACATCCAGTTTGTGGATGGCTCTGCGGAGGTCTTCAAGGGCGACCTGGCGCTGGTGCGATAAATGGCGCGGGCTGCAAGCCGGCCTTCCATTGTCGCCGTTTTTTCTTTTCTTTGTGGCCTCTGTCGTTCCTAAAATCGTGCGCATGCCCTTTGAGTATTTTATAGCGAGCCGCGTGGCAGCCTCCGGGCAGCAGTCCTTTTCGCGGGTGATCATCCGGCTGGCGGTCATTGCCATAGCGCTGTGTACGGCAGTGATGATTCTCGCCACGGCGCTGATTGCCGGCTTCAAGCATCAGATCAGCGAGAAGATGTTTGGCTTCTGGGGACATATTCACATTACTTCAGCAGACGTATCGGGCACCATGCTCGAGCAGGCGCCCGTCAGCATCAGGCAGGATTTTTATCCGGATTTGCAGTTGCCCGAAAAGTTGGGCTATTACGAAGAGCGCAGGTTTTTGGGATTTCCTCTGCCTTTCGGCAAACGCGAAAAGGAACTTACGGGCAGGATTGAGCACATACAGGTCTTTGCTCTGAAACCCGGCATCATCAAAACCAAAGACGAGCTGGAGGGCATCATCCTCAAAGGCATAGGGCCGGATTTTCGCTGGGACTTCATGGACCAATACCTCAAAGAAGGCGAACACTTAGCGCTGTCCGACAGCACGGCGTCCTCCGGCATCCTCATCTCCGAACAAACGGCCAAACGCCTGCACTTAAAAACGGGCGACAAGC
>JALVES010000401.1 GCA_027030635.1 Saprospiraceae bacterium
CACGATACACGATAAACGATAAACCATCCCCCGATTCCACCGCTTCCACCGCTTCCACCAATTCCATCAACAACAAAAAAGGGCCACCCGAAGGGCAGCCCTGTGCAATTTTTACCAGCGGTTTCCACCGCCATATCCGCCGCCTCCGTAGGAGGAGCGATTCTCGCGAGGGCGAGCTTTTTTGACGACGATAACGCGGCCGTCGAGTTCGGTGTCGTTCAGAGCGTCAATAGCTTCTTGTGCCTGGGCGTCATCGGGCATTTCCACAAAGCCGAAGCCTTTGGAGCGACCGGTGTCGCGATCGAAAATGATCTTACAAGAGCTTACTTCGCCGAATTCGGCAAAAACAGATTCAAGGGCCTCGCTACTGGTGTCGTAGCTCAGCTTGGCAACAAAGATGTTCATTAGAGAAAAAAATTAAAAAGTAGAAAAAACGCCACTTAAGAAGGCCTGAGAGGCCCGCTGAAGAGACAAAAGAAAGGTCAAAAGCCCTCCTTCTGGCACAAAGATACGCTTTATTTTTGAAACGGGGGTGTTTTTTGTATCTTTTTTAGTAGCGGGCTGAAGCCCGCTGTACTGATTTAGCGGGCTGAAGCCCGCTGTACTGATTGGCGGGCTGAAGCCCGCCCAACTGCCCGCCCAACAACGCTAAACACTAAACACTAAACACCCAAAACAAATACCTCATAAACCCCTATCTTCACCTCCAAAACCACCCGTTTATGCCCCAACAACTGACCTTTGCCGCGCTGTCTGCCGATGAGCAGAAGCTTTTTACGGATTTGCTGGATTTCCTCTTTGACAAGCCGGGCAATGAAGAAGCCATACAGTTCATTGAGGAAAAAGTACAGGAATACAAAGAGCCCAAAAATGAGAAAGAGGCTCTGGTATTGCTATTCCTGCAGGCCATCTGGCACTTCTTCACCTCACAATACCACGCCACTACCACAGCCAACTGGGCATTTGCTGTAGAACACATGGAGGAAGCCTACAGACTCTTTTCAGCCATGCAAATGGAGGAGATGGTATCGCTGTCCGACATCATGCGGACGTACTACGGCGGCATCTTCGACATGCGCAACAACAACCTCAAAAGCGGCCTGGAAAAGCAGGAAAAGGCCAGACAAATGCTGGAAAAGGCCGGTGGGAGATATGCCAAAAACTACTCGGGCCTGATGCTGCACATGGACCCCGACATCTACTTTTCTCTGGCCCTGCAAGACCTGATGAGCATACAATTGGACAACGCCCAAATGCACATCAACAAGGCCTTTGATGCAGCCCAAAAAGCAGCCCGCCTCTATTCCGAAAACAGCCCCGAACAACACAACTGGCTGGGCATCGGGAATTATTACATGGCTTACTTCCTCTACATCCGGGCCACTTACCTCTTTAAAGAGCTGGAGTTTGACCATCCCGACTTTCAGTCAACTGCCCGGTTTGACAAATACATCCAGCAAGCCATCCGGCATCTCAACCAGGGGACGCTCAACAACAAAAACATCCTCAACCTCATGTATCTCGCAAAATCCATCAGCCTCCAGTACAAAGTACAGACTGAAGTGGCTGGAACTATGTTGAGCATCATGAAGGACCAAACGCATACCCTGCCCGATTGGGCCGCACTCAAAAACCTCACCCAATCGGCCATACAACTGGCCACGCAAATCGGAGAAAAGGGCATGGACCACATCCGCGTCTGCAAAAGTACGCTGCGACAAATCAACAATGTCGAACGCCTCGCCGCCAGCCATTGGAATAAAGTCGCCCAAAATCAAACACCCGCACCCTCCCATGCCTCCGATGAAAAACAGACTCCAAAAACTTCCTCCCTCTCCAAAGAACTCATCAACCGCTGCCGCAAACTCATTGCCTCCAACAAAATCAATGAAGTCTTTGAATTGCTCATCAACGAAGTCAGTGAGCCCCAACTGGTCAACAACATCATCCTCCAAAGCAGCCGCCTCTCTCAATTGGAAGAAGAACTCAACTGCGGCACACTCAGCCGTGCCGATTTCCTCACAGGAAAAAGTCAGATTGAGAAAAGGGTGTTGGAGATATTCACTTAGCCCCTCTCCACCAAAGCCCCCTCTTTCATCGCATAATCAGAGACGATGATCTCTGAGATATCACCCAGTTTCAGGCTGCTGCTGATGAGGATAAAGGCCACGACCAGCAAACGTGCCCGCTCGAGGGGAACGCCCGGGATGGCCTTCCGCTCTTCGAGCGTGGTGTGGAGAATGTGCTCGTACATATCCCAATAATCGGAAACGGGCAGGCGGAAGTAGAGCTGCTCCTCTCGCGGCTGTCGTTTGAGCGCCTCAATTACATCAAAAGAGCCGGAAGCGCCCACCAACGCCTGTACGGGATGCTCGCGCAGGGCACCGGCCAGGGGAGCCAGGGTCTTTGAGAGGTAAGTTTCCAAACGGGCAATTTCTTCCGGCAAAATGGGGTCGTGGGGCTGCAAGTCGTGATAGAGCACCGAAACGCCTATGGGAAAACTCTGTGCCCAAAAAATCCGCTCTTCATCGGCAATGATGTACTCCACACTGCCACCGCCGATGTCCATAATCAATTTGGGGCATTTGCCGAAAGGCACGGCAAGACGCACGCCAAGAGAAATCAGGCGGGCCTCTTCATTTCCGTCAATCAGCTCGATCTCTATGCCCGTTTGCTCCCTGACACGGCTGATGAAATCGGGACCGTTGGAAGCCGTTCGCAAGGCTGCTGTGCCTATGGCCCGCACCTTCTGCACCGGCCCCTCGCGCTCCAAGACTTCCGCGAACTCGCGCAAGGCATCTAAACCCCTCTGAAAAGCGCTGTCGGCAATGGTCTCCACGCCCTTTTCGGCCAAGAGCACAAATTTGCGCAAGCGACAAACTTCCTCCAAAGTGCCATCTGCATGAACCCTCACCAGGAGCAAGTGAAAAGTATTTGACCCCAAATCTATGACCGCACGCAACTCCCCCACACTCATTCTTTTTTCTGCGGCTGCACCTTTACGTTCTTGCTCATGTCCAAAATCTGGCCAATGCTGTTTTGGAAATAAGCCACGCCCCTGTCGGTCAGCAAATTGCCCCAGCGGGCTTTGCCCTTGTCATCCACAAAGACAAAAAACTTACACTTATCTGAAAAATACAAATCCGCCTGAGCGTAATTTTCGCCGTCTATCTGAAAGAAAAGGCGCCCGATGGCAGGACCGCAATCCGTGCGGCGGGGGGCAGGAGCAGCGGCAATGATGCTGAGCATCTGACGGATGCTGTTCGTGTCGGTCATGCTCATGGAGGCGGGGAGGTCGTAGTACAATACATCCAGATAATCACAGTGCTCCCATAAATATTTGAGGCTATCGAAAGAAAAACTCGGATACATGTCCACCGATGCATTGGCCTCAGAGACCTCGGGCGTTTCTGCCGAAGACTTATCCGTTGCATCTTGCTCCTCTCCGGGCTTGTGTTGTTCACAGGCCATGAGAGAGAAGGCGAAAAAGACAGATAAAAAGAAATACTTCATTGCTCTTGTATTTTGCAGGCCAAAGATAGACAAAGCTCTAAAACCTGTACTCCGTCTGAAAGCTGAGGAAAAAGCCCAGCATACTGGAAGCGTAAACGGGAGCTCCATTTTCATTCAAATGCTTGTCGCGGTTGTACAGCAAAAAGATGGAGCGGGTGTAAAAGGCGGAGAAGCCCCAATGCGGATTGATGTAATAGGTAACTCCCAGCGAAAAACTAAGGTCGTTTTTGGCAAAATTTTTCTGCTCCGTATCAAAAGGCGGGAAGAACTCCACCCTTGAGTTGATCAGACGGCTGTATGACAGCCCCCCCCGAAAAGCGAGGTGATAGAAATCGCCATCGTCTTCGTACCAGTCGCTGAAGGAAAAGAGTACGGGCATTTCCACGTAATTCAAGTGTACGAGCCTGCGCGGCAGACTGTTGTCGGGTGTGAGGGTGGAAGAGCTGCCCCGCTGGCTGTACAAAATGCCCAGGCCGAGGGTGCTTTTTTTGCCGAGGCGGGCGGCCACATTCAAGCCTGCGCGCAGGCCCAGTTTGTCATAGCCGTACAAGTCATCGCCGTTGATCTGGGCTGCATTCAGGCCCAGAATCACAGAGCCTTCAAAGCGCTGCTCCTGGGCCAAGGCCGAATAAGCGCTGCCGAAGAGAAAGAGAAACAAACAGAAATAAAATTTCATTTGCTTTTTGTTTGTGCTGAAGTGGCCCGGCGTTCTCCGGTTCAGGAGTTTGGCGGCTTGCACCTGCCAAAGCACTTCGCTATTCAAACACGATGTCTAAACTGCGCTCCAGCAGTCCGTCTTCGCCCTCAGTGGAGGCCGTAATTCTGACCAGGCCGGGTTCGGTATTGGCAGAGCGCAACTCTGCTTCGGCTCTGGCGCCGTCGGCATAGACGAAAGGCGCCAGCAAAACCCCGGTGTTGCCTTGGAGCGTCTCTGCAGTAAAGGTAACCTTAGCTCCGTCAGAAGGTTGGCCCTCATTGCGGAAAAGCTCGAACACCAGATTGGTGAAATCAACCCCGTCTGCACTCAGCGTGAGCTTGCCGGCGGTGAAGATGGCGTCCTGCGGCAGCGCCCGCACAAAATCTATGGGGTATTCCTGCGTGAAGCCGCCCACGGAAGCCGTCAGCAGGCCGTCTTCAATCACGGTGGTGCCCGCGATCAAAGTGGCCATAGCTGTTTTGGAGGAAGCCAGTACCGTATAAGTATTGCTGCCCGCCTCGGCAAAGCTGCCAAACTCCGTAAAGAAGGTGATTTCCTCATTGGCATCGGCCTTAGGGCCCAGCCGGGCAGTCAACTTCAAACGCGAAAAGCCATCTGCCAAAAGCTGTTGCGCATCGCCCTCGGCAGTAAGCGTGATGACCTCGTCGGTCGAGATGCCCAGTTCGGGATTCTCCAACTTACAGGCCCCGAAGAAAGTGAGTAAGGCCAGAATCAGCAAAAGGCCGAGGCAGCCGCCTCCGGGCTTAGATTTGCCGGAAGGCTCTGTAGAAGGCTTTTCGGGCTGTATTCGGGAAGATTCATCAACCAAATCCGGCGCTGCCTCTTCTACAGTGGTTTCCACCTCCTCAACCACATTGGCCAGGGGGGGCTGCTCCGGCGGAGATGCCTCCTCCGGTTGTACCTCGGCCTCCTCGACAGGAGCCGGTTCGGGGGGGTCTTCCGTCAGCTCAGGTGGCGGCTGTTCGCGGGGAGCACCCGTCTCGCCATCATCTTCTTCCTCTTCCGTAGCGGAGTCCTCGGCGGTTTCTGTGTGCTCAGCAGTATTTTCGGCGGTTTCCTCTCCATCTGTATCCGTGGAAGGCTCTGCGGGAGCAGAGGTGTCGGTCAGGACAGTAAACGTTTCATCAGACGGTTCGTCTGCATCCGGCGACAGAGAGGCTCCCGTGCAGTGAATTTCCAGCTCTATGGGACGCTTGAAAGAGGTTTCGCCGGCGGCATTTTCCGCCTCGGCAATGAGGATGGTGAAGTAGTTGCCCGGCGCATCGGCCCTGGCGAAGAGCTTAAACACGCAATTCACCTCGGCATCGTCGGAGGCCGCATCAAAATGCCGCGTAACGACCTGTTGGCCATTGCCAAAGTAGCAATCATCCATGACGAGGCTCAAGGAGACCTTACACTTTCCCGCCACGCGGGGCTTCACTTTGAGGTGTACCTCTTTCTTTTCTGAACAGGACAGAACAACAGGAGGCGTATCCGTAAACTCTACAAATGGTCTGGACATATCTTTTGGTTTTTGTGGTTTCTGTATTTGGATACCTGCAAGGCCCGCCGGCATCAATTGCCTCCGGGGTTGATTTGGTATTGGCTGCCGCTAAACATCGTCTGGAAGCGGTTGAACAAATCGCCGTCGAAGTTGATGCCAATGACGGGGCCCACACGCAATGTGCTTGTTTGCGTAAGCGGACTCAAAGAGGGCTGGGCAAAGAGCGTAGCTGCCACATCTATGGACATGTAGCGATTGACGTCAAAGCTAAAGCCGAGCAGCGGATAGACGCCTATGGCCTTTTCCAACAGTTGGCCGCGGTACTCCAATTCGCCTCCAAAGGCCACACCGGCGAGGATGGAGAGGCGGTTTACGAAATACTCGCCGGTGAGGTAGGGCTGAGGCAGGCGTTTGTCCACCGGTCGCAGGTAAAATTTCAGTGCGGAGTAGCCGAGGGCATCGAAGGAGCGGTCTTTGGAGGGCAGGTTGAGCCCGACCATAGCGCCGCCGAAAGCCGTGCCTATGCGAATGGCATCCACTTCGGCCATGCTCAGCGCTTCGGGCTGCTCGATGGTATAAGTTACGCGGGCCTCAACCAGTTTTTGGCGCACGATTTGCAGCATATCCGGCAGGGCATCGCGCAGGGTCTGGATTTTCTCTTCGGCGGCCTGCTGTTGGGCTTCCATGGAGGCGATGGCATCTTTTACAGCTTCGGCATCTTCCGAGCCCGGCTCCAGTTCATCGAGTTCTGCTTTGGCCTGGGCCAGTTGGCCTTTCAGAAACTCCAGCGTTTGCAGGGTGGAGCTATAGCTGCCGATTTCGCGGCTGAGGCGCTGCAAGGTGGCGCTGCTGATCGGCAGATTTTCGTACTTGGGATAAACCCGGGCATCGGCGCTGAAGTAGGCGGCATATTCATCCATCCGGCCGAGGTAAGCGCCCAGTTCCATATTGATGATCTCGCGGATATCGCTTTGGGTGATGCCGCCCTGCTCGAGCACCTTGTCAAAAACGCGGTCGGCGATGCGCGAGATGAGTTCGTCTTTTTGGTCTTCGTCCAGCTCAAATTCGACGGGCACTTTGTAGGTGAATTGCAACACATAGCGCGAGGCAAATTCCAGCGGCCTGTCTATGTAGAGGCGAAAGACCTCCTCCTGATTAGCTTCATCTGCCGACCAGCGGGAGCTGACGATGGGCGGGCCTGCCAGGGTTTCTGCCACCTGAGTGGAAGTTACTGCCCGGGCGCTGCGGCGGGCGCCATAGTAATGTCCCGGAAGTTGCCAGATTTTCACTTCCACGAGCCGTGCTTTTTCGCCTTTCGGCAAATGCGTGCTGCCGATGATAAAGAAGTGTCTTCCGTAAGGCAGGCTGCCCACGATTTTGCCCTGCTCATACGAGACTTCCGGCAGGGCCGACATTTGCGCGGGCAGCAGAGGCGCCGAGAGGAAGAGCAGCAGAGGCAACGCACAGAAAAACAACAGGTCTTTTGTTTTCATAATGTATTGGTTTTCAAAGCCCTTTGGAAGGGGCTTTGGGGTTTACATCAAGTCATCGGCAGCCGTGCGCAGTTCGCTGAAAGCGTGTTGGTCGCCCACGGCTTTGCAGCGCTGCATGCCTTCTTCATAGGTGGCCAGGGCCTGCTGCGGTTGTCCCAGTTGTTCGTACAGCTTTCCGAGGTGGTAGTAAAAGCCCGTGTAATCGGGATGGAGCGAACGCAATTCCAAAAAGGTCTCCAGGGCTTTTTCTTTTTCACCGGCTTTTTCGTACTCCTTGGCCAGGGCATAGAGCAGAAAGGCGTCGTTTTGCCGGGTTTCCAGCATGTCCAATATGCGTTGCATTTTATCCATAAGCAGCGGTCTTGCTACGATTTTTTGTCAAACGGAAGAGTGAGGCCCGGGGGGCCAAACCTTCCGGGTTCGGCTTCGTACATCAGTTCAAAGACGGCCTGATAGACATCTTCGGCATTGGGCTTGGAGAAGTAGTCTCCATCCGAGCCATAGGGGGAGCGATGTTCGGAGGCCGTGAGCGTTCGCGGCGGAGAGTCGAGATAGCGGTATCCGCCCTGCACTTCTAACACCTGGCGCATCATAAATGCCGTGGCGC
>JALVES010000402.1 GCA_027030635.1 Saprospiraceae bacterium
ATATGAATTTTACGGTAAAGGTAGCAACACCTTTTATTACTTGTTTGAGGGCTTTACCCGCTATACGGCAAATGTCGGCTTGCGGATGCTTTCTATTCGTTGCTTGTTGAAGTGCCGCCCCCATTGCTTTTATACCTTTCAATAAATATTTTTTGATGAGCCGTCTGTTTTCTGCTACATTTGCGGCGGATTCGACTTTTTTATCAAACAAATTTTTAAAACATGAAGCGTTTTTCTACTCTTTTTGCAGTTGTTTTTTCCCTTTGCCTTTGGGTAGGAGGTGCAAATGCACAAGTTTTGGTTTTAGAAGATTTTGAGGGCGGCTCTTTGCCTGCAGGCTGGACCATCCAGACTCAGGCTTCTGACGGTGGTTGGAATTTTGGTACTGCCGATGCTTTGGCCAGTGATTATTGGCCCCTTCCCAACAATGGCTCTCTGGTTGCTGCAACCAATGATGACGCCTGCGATTGTGACAAATCTGCAGATTACCTGATCATGCCGGCTGTGGATATCACCGGAATTACGGCTCTTTACCTGATTTTCGACATGAGCTTCGGTGGAGGCACTTATGGTGGTCTTACTGAGCATGCTTACATTGAGTATTCCACCGATGGAGGTTCAACCTGGATTCAATTCATGGAAATTCCCGGAACGGGCGCCCTGTCTTGGGTGGAGCAAAGTGTAGATCTTTCTGCCTTGGCGCAACAGAACGATGGCGATGTACTGATTGCTTTTCGCTACGATGACAATGGCGGCTGGCTCTTTGGTTTTGCCGTGGACAATGTGCTGCTTTACACACCGGCAGCGCTGGATGCAGCTTTGGCTTCTTTGGACGCTGTGGCTCCGTATGCAGTGGTAGGCGATGACATCACCATATCGGGAACCATTTTGAACAATGGCCTGGACACCATCCAGAGCCTGGATGTTTCCTGGACCGATGGCACCAACACTTATACGGATAATCTGACGGGCTTAAACCTGATGCCGGGTGCGATGACCAATTTCACGCACTCTGTGCCTTTTACGGTAAGTGATTATGAGAGCTATACCATCTCTGTTATGCTATCCAATCCCAACGGTAGCGCTGACGGTTTGCCGGTGAACAACAGCGCCGAATTTAGCGTGGCCGGCTTGTCCTTCCTTCCGGAAAAGAAGGTCTTTGCCGAAGAAGCCACCGGCACCTGGTGTGGCTGGTGTCCCCGTGGAGCCGTATTTATGGAGTACATGGCAGAGACCTATGAGGACTCTTTCGTAGGCGTAGCTGTTCACAATGATGATCCCATGGCAATTGCTGCCTATGACAACGGGGTTACCTCTTTCCCTGATTTTACAGGCTTCCCTTCTGTGATTTTTGAACGTGACATCATCATTGATCCCTCTGACTTAGATGCTTATTACAGCGATTATCTCAATAGAGGCGCGGCCGTGCAGGTAGAAGTGACGAATGCCGTTTTGGATGTAGCTACCCGCGAATTGACCATTGAAGCCAATTCAACCTTTGCCACCTCATTCAATGCTGCTGATTATAGCACTTTCTTCGCGTTTAAGGAAGACAATGTAACCGGCACGGGCAGCGGGTACAACCAGGCCAACTACTATTCCGGTGGCGCTGCCGGAACGATGGGCGGCTATGAAAACCTTCCCGATCCCGTCCCTGCCGATCAAATGGTTTACAACGACGTGGCCCGCGACATCCTCCCGGGCTTTAACGGACAGGAAGGCATTGTGGACGCAGCCCCGGATGATGTGGTAAGTTCTCAGATGACTTACGATTTCCCCAACAACTGGGACCCCCGCGAAATGGAAGTGGTCTTTGTCATGCTGGACAATGCGCATGGGGGCGCGGCTTTAAATGTAGATGCTTCGGAAATTACCATCATTTGCCCTTCAAGCCTGGATCTGGATGTGGCTGTCAATGGTGAGTCTGCAGCG
>JALVES010000403.1 GCA_027030635.1 Saprospiraceae bacterium
GGGGATTGGAACTGTTGTAGGCATCGAATTGCGTCCAGCACAGGTAGATGTGGTTGTTGAAGGGGTTTACCGCAACGCCCTCTTTGTCTTGAACCTTGTTGCCGTTGAGTCCGGCATAGCTGTCTATGGGCCAGGAGAGGCCGTGATCGTCGGAGCGCTGGCAGACCATGCGGTCTATCCAGTTGCCGTTGGGCGGGTTGGCGAGGTGAAAGTAGTAAAAGGAACCGGTGGTGTCGGCGATGAGGATGGGGTCGCCCCAAACGCCATAGGCGGAGTTTTGGTAGTAGTGTGTCCAGGTAGCTCCTGTATCTGAAGAGAGGTAGTAGTTGTTGATGTTGCTGGCGGCGATGAGGTACTGCGGCTGGGTAGGGTCTATGGCGATGCTGGGTTCGTTAGGGCTGCTTTGTGTGCCTACCAAGACGTTGGGATGCTGAGCATGGGCCTTCTGTGAGGAGGCAGGCGAAAGGCTGAACAGGCAGAGGAGGAGGCAGGGGAGGGTGGAGAAATACTTTGGCATGAGTATGAGAGTTTTGGTTTTGAGGGGTAAAGATAGGGAATGTGGAACGCTTCGTGTTCTAATGTGGAACGCTTCGCGTTCTAATGTGGAACGCTTCGCGTTCTGATGTGGAACGCTTCGCGTTCTAATGTGGAACGCTTCGCGTTCTAATGTGGAAACCTTCGGTTTCTAATGTGGAAACCTTCGGTTTCTAATGTGGAGGCCTTCGGTCTCTGATGTGTTTTTGTGCTCGCTTCGCATCGCGTTTAATGGGGGGGCTTTGCTTTAAAAAGCTACCTTTGCACAAAAATAAGCGATGGATAAACTTTTGATTTTGTTTTTGGCGTTTTTGGCTTTGTCGTCTTGCGGGAAGGTGAGGCGGGAGCGGATGTTGCAGGGCGATTGGCAGGCCGTGCGGGTGATGGAGGGCGACAGCATATTGCCGGTGCCGGATTCTGTGATTTGGTTGCATTTTTATGAGAACTACACTTATCGCTATGAGGGCACGCTAAAGTATGAAGAAGCCGGTCATTGGCGTGTGAAGAATCACCTTTTGCTGGTGCGGGATACTTTGCAGGCTGAGCCTGAGGAGCGCAGGATGCGCATTCAAAAGCTCACGGAAGATTCGCTGTTTTTAGAGATGATGGATGGAGGGCGCAAGCGATTGTTAGTGATGGGGAAGCGATGAATTAAATGCACAGACACAGGAAAATTGGTGCGATTTCGGCGGCGGCATTGGTGGTGGCCAATATGCTGGGTACGGGTGTGTTTACCGGTTTGGGATTGCAGTTGAATCTCGTGCAAAATGCCTGGAGTCTTTTGTCGCTTTGGCTTTTGGGTGCATTGATGGCTGTTTTTGGAGCCTTGACCTATGCCGAGTTGGGAACGCGCTATCCCCGTTTGGGCGGGGAGTACCGTTATTTAAGTGAATTGGTGCATCCTTTGGCGGGATATCTGGCCGGTTGGGTGTCTTTGACGGTGGCCTTTCCCGCAGCCATTGCTTTGAGTGCTATGGCCATGGGGGCTTATATAGCACCTTATGTGGGGGTGTCGAATACGCTTATTGCCATTGTGGCCGTCTTATTGATTTCGGCCATTCACTCAGTGAGTTTGCTGCACAGCCGGCGCTTTCAGAATGTTTCTACGGCTTTGAAGCTGTTGGTTTTGCTGCTCATTACCGCAGCGGGTTTGTACCTGCCCGGTCAGGGTACGCCCGATTGGGGGGCTTCCTGGCGGAAGGAGGCGCTCAGTCCTGCATTTAGCGTGGCTTTTTTGTTTTCGGTTTACGCCTATTCCGGTTGGAATGCGGCAGCTTATGTGGTGGAGGAAATCCGCCGGCCCATGCGAAATTTGCCCCGTGCGCTCTTGTTGGGGACAGCCGTAGTGGCTTTGTTGTACATTTCCATGCAGTGGGCTTTGCTGCGTCAAATCCCGAC
>JALVES010000404.1 GCA_027030635.1 Saprospiraceae bacterium
CAACCAAGGCCTGCTAACAGCCCAAATGGGCGAGCTCTTCCATCTGCCCGCCGCAGCCCTCTTGCTCATCACCGCATTGCTCGGAGGCGTCCTCAGTATGCTGGGAAGTGTGGCCAAGCGGGCGATCGCTATGAGCGGCTATTGATGGTTGAGTGCGAATTTTGAATATTTGCTTAGCCTATGAGGCCGGCTCGGGAAGAAATACAAACCCAACAAAATTATTAAACTCATTCTCCATTATTCCCATTCTTTTTACCACGGAGTTCACGGCGCTCACGGAGTATGCACGGAGAAGTCATTCTCCATTATCAATTTTCCATTATCCATTCTAAAAAGCCGGCTCGGGGATACTCCTCTCCCCCCTTCCAAAACACTAAACGCTAAACACTAAACACTAAACGCTAAACATTCATCCTCCATCCTAAACCACATTCACCTCCCTTTCCAACTCCAGGCCAAAGCGCTCATAGACGCTTTCTTGGATTTCCTCTGACAGTGCGAGCAGCTCGCGGGCCTTGCCGCCGCCATAGTGTACCAGCACGAGGGCCTGGCGCTGGTGTACGCCCACGGCTCCCCGGCGCCGGCCTTTCCAGCCGCATTGTTCGATCAGCCAGGCGGCGGGGATTTTGATGGTGAGGGGGCGCCCCTCTTCATCGAACTCAAGGACGTAGTGAGGCGCTTCGGAGAAGAGCTCCAGCCAATGTTGCGCGGCCAGGCCCGAAAGCACGGGGTTTTTGAAAAAGCTGCCGGCATTGCCGATTTGCTCAGGCGCAGGCAACTTGCTTTGGCGGATTTCGATCACGGCCCGGCTCACATCCTGCGGAGAGGGCTCGCTGATGCCTTGCCGCTCCAACATTTGCCGCAAGGCGCCATAAGACAAATTTACATCGGGCCGCTTGCTCAATCGCAGAACGACCTCCTCTATGAAAAAACGGCCCTTACCGGCCCGCTTGAAAAAGCTGTCGCGATAGCCCAACTGACAATCCTCCCGCGAAAAGCGACGCAGCTCGCCCGTGCTCCATTCCCTGGCGAGCACTTCCTCCAGTACCGACTCCAACTCCACGCCATAGGCCCCGATGTTCTGAATGGGGGCCGCGCCCACCGTGCCCGGAATCAGGGAGAGGTTTTCCAGGCCATACCAGCTCTGCTGCAGCGTTTGGAGCACCAGCTCGTGCCAGATTTCGCCCGAGGCCACGGCGAGGCGCACGCTGTCCTCGTTTTCGTCGAGAAGGCGGCTGCCCTTCAGGCTGTTGAGAGCCACTTCTTCGTATTCCTCCCTCAGCAAAAGGACATTGCTGCCGGCGCCCAGCAGCAGTTCGGGCGCTCGGCCCCGCTCGAAGAAGGCATCCAAATCTTCCCGCTTTTGCAGCTCCGTAAAGCGACGGGCGCGGGCATCAAAACCAAAAGTATTGAGTTGCTTGAGTGAGAAGTTTTCCTTCCACAAGGGAGCCATAAGTTACTGATTATCAGTCGTTAGTAAGTCCTTATCTAAAACATAAACACCAAGAGCGCCCCGGTGAAAAGGCAGCTTGATATCGGCTCCCTGCTCGAGCCCCTCAGCTACAGGCACGGGTAAAGTGAAGCGGTAAGTTTCTTCAATATCCTGATCAAAGAGATAGAGATGGTAGCCCGTGGCTTCGGGCTTTTCGCCTTTCGGCAAACCATAGCGATTGCTGTAAAAGGCCTCTTCCCGATAAAAGACAAAGGGCAGCCACTCCACCTCTTTGGAGGCCAAGCCGCGATTCAGCCAACCGGCAAAGAGGGGAGCAAAAAACATGCAGAGCAAAAAGGTGATGATGTGTATTTGAACGCGCTCCAAAGACTCAAAGCGGCGTCCCCTGCGCTTCTCCAAGGCCACCCGCAGCACGAAGCCCAAGCCGATGCCGAGGAGCAGGCCGGCCAGGGCCGAATAACCCATCAGGCGGCCGGGATGTAAAAGGTATTTGAAGTGCCCAATCTCCATGCCATAGGCGATGACCAGCGCCAACAACAGAAGTCCGGCGCCGCCATAGAGGAGGTACTCCCGCGCACTGAGTTTCACGCGACGGGCCCTTTGAAAGGAAAAGATATCAAAAAGGCTTCTCATGCTTATCGGGTTCTAAGAGGTTTCGGAAACTACAAATTGCAGACGGGCCAGGCTGCCGTAAATGCCATTCGGAATGGCGGAGAGCTCTTCATGCGTACCCTCCTCTATCACTCTGCCCTGCTCAATGACGTAGATGCGATCGGAAGAACGCACCGTAGCGAGGCGGTGGGCAATGACAATGGATGTTCGACCCTCCATGAGCTTGTCGAGTGCATCCTGCACCACCCGCTCGGACTCTGCATCTAAGGAAGAGGTGGCCTCATCCAACAACAGGATTTCAGGGTCTTTGAGAATGGCCCGCGCAATGGCAATGCGTTGCCGCTGTCCGCCGGAGAGTTGCACGCCCCGCTCGCCCACAATGGTATCTAAGCCATCCGGAAAGCCCGAGATAAACTCCCAGGCATTGGCCTGGCGGGCGGCTTGTATGACTTCTTCTTCCGTAGCGTCGGGCTTACCGTAGAGGATGTTTTCCCGTATGCTGCCTCCGAAGAGCAGCACTTCCTGCGGCACCAAAGCTATGTGGCTGCGGTACGCCCGCAAATCGTACTCGCGGATGTCCTTGTCGTCTAACAGAATGCGACCTGCAGTGGGGTCGTAAAAGCGCAGCAAAAGCTGCACAATGGTGGACTTACCCGCACCGCTGGGACCTACCAAAGCGATTTTTTGGCCGGGCTTCACCTCTAAGGTGATGCCTCTCAACACCTCTGTATCGGGGCGGGTGGGATAGCTGAAATGTACCTCCTCGTAACGAATGTGGCCTTGCACTTTGGCAGGGCTGATGCTCGAAGTTGATGTCTCTTCGGTCTCTGCATTCAGCTCTATTTCGGGCTTGGTGTGTAAAATTTCGCGTATGCGCTCGGTGGCTCCGAGGGCCCCCAGCAAGTCCGTATAGAAATTCCCCAGGCCCGCTATGGCTCCGCCGATGATGGCAGTGTAAGAGACGAAGGAAATCAGGTCTCCGGCTGTGATCTTGCCCGCCTGCAAGAGGTTGGCTCCCTCCCAGATGATGAAGAAGAGCGCGCCAAAGAGCAGCACAATGATGAAGACACTGAACAAGGCCCGCGCATGAGCATAGCGCAGGGAGATGTCCACCGCCTTTTTAATGAGACGGCCGTAGCGATTGATTTCCAGCCACTCTCCCGTATAAGTCTTCACCGTTTGGATGTTTTGTACAGCCTCAGAGACCATAGTGCCGGAATCGGCCAGCGCTTTCTGACGCTGCTTAGAAAGCGCCCGTATCCTGCGCCCGAAGACCATGGCCAACAAGACCACCACGGGGAAGGTCAGCAGCATGATCAAGGCCAGTTGCGGCGTGGTAATGGCGAGAAAGACGATACCGGCAACGAGAATGATGATCTGCCGCAAAAACTCGGCTATGGTGATGGAAAAGGCGTTGTAGAGTTTTTCCACATCTCCCGCAATGCGGCTCACCAGGTCGCCGCTGCGGTTTTGCTCAAAAAAAGGCAGGGGGAGCGTGATGAGCTTTTGATACAGGGCTTTGCGAAGAGCCGCAATGCCCTTCTCACTGACTTGGGCAAAGAGCATGACTCTTCCATAAGAAATCCCTCCCTGAGCAATCAAGACAGCCAGCAAGATCCACCCCACCTGAGTCAGATCCATGGGCCTGCCCGCTTTCCCCTGGGCCACATCTACCATCAGGCCCGCCAGATAGGGAAAAGCCATAAAGACCAGGCTTGAGGCAAACAACAAAATCAATCCTGCAATCAAATGCCAGCGGTACGGGCGAATGTACTTAAAGACATACATGGCTTCCCGCAATTTTTCCCGGCCGGGCTTAGGTAAGGGCTGGTCAGGTTCACTCCCGCGCTTTCTTCTCTGAGGCATGGCAAAAAAATTTAGGCAAAGATACACACAAAAGGCTTGCTTTTTTTAAATAGAGGTTGTACCTTTGTATTTTAAGACAATAAAAAACAGCCGGGCAGGCAGCTATTTCCTGAAAAATCAAAAACTATACGAATGAAAACTACATTTTTACTTTCCGCTTTTCTGCTTCTTTTCTGCCAATACAGCTTCGGGCAGGCCGATTATGTGCTCAAAGCTTTTAATCAGACACCAACAGTTTGCATTTCGGGTAGCAATACTACCATTACAGTAGAGGCAGTTATTGTTGATGATGGAAGCAATGGCGCCCCTACAGATTACCAATGGTTCGCCCCATCTGGTGGTTTAGCGCTTTCAGGCCCCCTTACAGGTAGCGCTCCCAATAACGCCACGACAATAGTTGCAGTAACTGTATCGGCTGCAGGGACATTAGGTTCCTCTTATATATTACGCTGCCAAGCCACGCACAACGGAGGCATGGACCCTGTCGATCTGGACTTTCTGGTTACCATCAACGACCAACCTTCTCCTACCACCATCGCCACACCCGATGGCACGGAAAGCTGTGATGGCATCAAAATTGAACTTGTAACCCAACTGCCTGCAGGCGTTACGGCCGGATATTCCTGGAATACCGGAGAGACTTCTTCTTCCATCTTTACCAATACAGCCGGCACTTATTCTGTAACGACCAACAACGCCTGTGGAACAGGCTTTGCCTCTCAGGCTATCACCGAAGAAGTAACTCCTGCCATCAGCACCACGACTTGCACCAATGCCAACAATCAACTCACTTTCGAGGTCTCTGCCAGCGACAATGATAATGCGGGCATCACTTTCACCTTCCACGAAGACGATACCGCCAATCCGCCACTCACCAATGGAGGTGATTACAGCATCACTACCACAGCCACTACGGCTACACTCATAGTCTCCAACGTAAACCCCAACCACCAGGGCGTGAACTTTTACGCCAAGGCGACCAACTCCTGTGGGGAAGCCATTAGCCTTGCATGCCTCGCTCTGCCCATAGAGCTGGAGTACTTCACCGGCCGCTATACCGGTGAGGCCGTGGTGCTCGACTGGGCTACGGCTACGGAGACCGACAACGACTACTTCAGCATAGAGCGCTCTACGGATGGCTTAAACTTCAAAGAAATTGAGCGCATAGAAGGCGCCGGCACTTCTTATTTTACGCTGAAATACAGCTATACCGATGAAGAGGCTCCCCTCTACAAGCAAGTCGGCACGCTGTACTACCGCCTCAAGCAAACGGACTACAACGGCAGCTTTTCCTACTCGGATGTGCTTGCCGTGCAGCTCGGCGATGCACAGGCGTTTGAGATTGACAGGATCACGCTCAGCGCTTCGCAGGAACTGCAATTCTCCCTGCAAAGCGCCCGGGCTGCAGAGGCCCAAATAAGTCTCTATCGCATGGACGGCAGCAGGCTGCTTACACAGCCCATTGCCCTGCGAAAAGGCGTGCAATCCTATACCGTAGCTTTGTCGGCAGAGCTGGCATCCGGGCTCTACCTGCTGCGCGTGGAAAGCGGCGCTCAAACAGCTGTCAAAAAATTCAGCCTAAGCCGATAAGCGCCTGCAACAAGCATGACTTTCGGTTTGTTTTAAAGGAAGAGAGCCGGCTCTCTTCCTTTAAAACAAACTGAATAAAACCAATGAAACGCATCCTCTTCCCCACTGACTTCTCCGAAGCAGCCAATCACGCTTTCATATACGCTCTGGAAATTGCCAAAGCCTTTCAACTCCCCCTCACCGTCCTGCACGTGTATCAACTGCCCGACGTGAGTAGCGTACATTTGCCCAATACGCTGCGGGAGGTCTATGACTCCATCGAGTTGGAAGAATTCGAAAACTTCAAAAACCAAATACCGCTTTTGCATCAACTGGCCGAAAAACACGGCCTCAAAGACGTACCCATCGAAAGCATGATGGAAGAAGGCCCCACGGTGGAGACCATCATCAGGGCAGCAAAAAAAACAGAGGCTGAACTCATCATCATGGGCACCAAAGGCGCTACGGGCCTGAAGAGCCTGTTCTTCGGCAGCAACACGGCGGAAGTCATGGAAAATGCCCCCTGCCCCGTGCTGGGCGTGCCCGAAAAAGCTAAATTCGACGGAAAGATAGACGACATCGCCGTAGCCGTTGACCTCAACCGCGATGAGACCCGCGCCTTGGAATACACCCTGGAATTCGCCAAACCCTTTGCCGCCCGATTGCACTGCCTCAACGTCAATACTGCCGGCAGCGAAGAATTACAGGCCAAAATGGAGGCTCTACAAAAGCAATATCAAGACAGCGAGCTGCTCTGCCACTTTGAAATCCTCGAAGGCGAGCACATCTACGCCCCTCTCAGCCACTACGTGGAAGAAAACCACATAGACCTGCTCGTCATGCTGACTCACCGGCGAAGTTTCCTGGAAAGTCTCTTCGACTACAGCAAGACCAAAAAGATGATTTATCAGGCTAAAATGCCCATTTTGTCCATACCTGAAAATTTCTAATCATGAAAAAAAGGAGTACGGCAAAGCCGTACTCCTTTTTGTGATCCCGGCAGGATTCGAACCTGCGACCGACTGCTTAGAAGGCAGTTGCTCTATCCACTGAGCTACGGGACCTCCTGCTTTTGAACTGCAAAAATAAAGAATTTTGCATCTTCGCACAGGATTGAGGCTTCAATAGGTACAAAACAACAAAATATGGCGCAGGTTCAAATTGAAGAAAGCTGGAAAAGGGTGCTACAGGAAGAATTCGACAAGCCCTATTTCGAGCAATTGGTCGCTCATATCAAGGCCGACAAGGCTGCCGGAAAGACCATTTACCCTCCCGGCCCGCTCATTTTCAACGCCTTCAACACCACGCCTTTTGACAAAGTCAAAGTGGTCATTCTCGGGCAGGACCCCTACCACAATCCGGGAGAAGCCATGGGGCTGAGTTTTTCGGTGCCTTGTGGTGTGCGCATACCGCCTTCGCTTCGGAACATCTTCAAGGAATTGCACACGGATTTGGGTGTACCTTTGCCTCCGGGTGGGGACCTCACGCCCTGGGCCAAACAGGGCGTGCTTCTGCTCAATGCGTTCCTGACCGTACTCAAAAACCGTGCCCGCTCTCATGAGCGTATTGGATGGCAGTCGTTTACCGATGCCGTCATTCGGAAGCTTTCTGACGAGCGCGAGCATCTGGTCTTTATGCTTTGGGGGGGATTTGCCCGCAAAAAAAAGCTGCTCATCAATCCGGAAAGGCATTTGATTCTCGAGGCAGCGCATCCTTCGCCCCTGGCCGGCGGGGCCTTCTTCAATTGCCGCCACTTTTCCAAGGCCAACGCTTACTTAGAAGAGCACGGCATAGCTCCCGTTGATTGGGATTTAAGCCACAATTGCCCCCGCTCATAGGGAACTGCCACAAAAATAAACACATACAAAGATGAAATACCCTAAACTCTGGATGTTTACAGCCCTCGCAGGCTTCCTCGCCGTAGCCCTGGGAGCCTTTGGCGCCCACGGTCTGGCTGACAAACTCGATGTACATCAACTGGAGATATGGAACAAGGGCGTCAGCTATCAGTTTTACCACACCCTCGCTGCTCTGCTCGTTCTCACGCTGCAATCGGCACGGCCCGCTTTCCAAGGCTACCGAAGCGCACTCTTCTTTCTGCTCGGCATCCTCTTCTTCTCCGGCTCGCTCTACCTGCTTGCCTGTAAGGAGCTGATGGGATGGGAAAATACTGCCTGGCTGGGACCTGTAACGCCCATCGGCGGACTGCTCTTCCTCTCCGGCTGGGCTTATCTGTTTTTGGAAATTTTGAGACAGGGAAAGCAGCAAAATTGATTTTTTTTT
>JALVES010000405.1 GCA_027030635.1 Saprospiraceae bacterium
GCGAAAGCGGTTTTTACCTGCACGATTATTCAGGCTTGCGCCAAATGACAGAGCGCCTGCAAGCCTCCGGCCGCCCCGTGCTCCTGCTGGGCGTTACTTTCGCCCTGCTCGAATTTGCAAACTATTGGAAGCAAAACAAACGGACTGATGCAAAGCCCCTAAGCAATCAACACTTCATCCTCATGGAAACCGGAGGCATGAAAGGTCGAGGTCCGGAGCTCACCCGTGAAGAAGTTCACCACAGACTTAAAAAGGCCTTTGGCTTGCGCCAAATTCATTCCGAATACGGCATGACGGAATTGCTATCCCAAGCCTATTCTTCGGGCGAAGGCCTTTTTCGCTCGCCCCCTGCCATGCGCATACGCATACGCGATCTGCGGGATCCATTTGCCGAAAGGCAAACAGGACACAGCGGCGGCATCAACATCACCGACCTGGCCAATATAGACAGCTGCAGCTTCATCGCCACTCAGGACATCGGCCGCCAATACCCCGATGGCAGCTTCCGGGTTCTCGGTCGAAGCGACAACAGCGAACTCAGGGGGTGCAACCTCATGTTAAGTACTTAAACCCGACACCATGATGCGCTCTGTAAAACCGGACAACACATTCTCACAAGCCATCCTCAAAGCCTTGGCAGCCCTTTTTGTGCTCAATGCTTTCTTCGCATCCTGCCGGCAGGCTCCTGAAAAAACGGAAAAGCAATACTTGTTTGTAGCGCACACCCGCACGCTCGACACCCTCCGCCAAAACCTGGATGCCCGTTTAGAAAAAATGGACTTCAGCCCTTATGATCTGCTTCTGCTCGGCGGAGACCTCACGGAAGAAACTTCCAAAAAGCGCAGCACCATGGAGTACGTAGATGGGATTTTCAACCTCAGCTCACCCAACACCCATTGGGCCCTGGGCAATCACGACAATGCCGACACAGCGCTCGTACAGGAGTTTACAAAAAAGCCCATCACCTACACTTTCACCCGCGACGGCATCACCTGGGTAGTGCTCTACACCCAGGAAAAAGCCGATTGGATATGCACCATCACGGGCGAACAGCTCGCCATGCTGCAGGCCGTTACAGATACCATCTCCCAATCCTCGCACCTCATCGTCATGAGCCACAAACCCGTCTGGCTGCGCGATCATCCCGATCTCAAAGCCTATACCGGAGACAACCGCTGGAATTGGGCCTGCAATTTCATGGTATCCAAAACCAACTGGCCTGAAGACGTCCTGCCACGCCTGCGGGCCGTACAGGAACGCGGCGTACAGGTCATCTGCCTCGCAGGCGACTTCGGCAACAACCAACAGACCTTTGAGGAGAAGACTCCCGACGGCATACAATATCTCGGCTGCGGCATTCCCGTCTTTGACGAAAAACGATCGCTGGGAAGAATGTTGCTCTTCCACCACAAGCCCAAAGAAAGAGTACTTTCCTGGGAGTTCCTCCCAATACCTTAAACCACCTGATTAAAATTTGGAGAACGATAAAAAAAGTACTATCTTTGCCTTATGAGCTCACCACTTAATACTATGGTGGCGCAAAGGCAAGTAAAATGCCTCCAATAACAATTTAAAAAGATGCAAGCATGAGAGCGACTAATAAGTTAACCAAACTGCAATTGGAGCTTTTAAAAATATTCAGCTTTGAAATAAGCGATGAGCAAATGAAGGAAATAAAATCCCTCCTGTCAGCTTATTTTGCTAACAAGGTAACTTCTGAGATGGACTCCCTATTTCAATCTAATAGCTGGGACCAAGAGAAAATTGATGAATGGGCAAAGGAACACTGATTGTGCGATTGCGGCCAACGCACAAGTGCTCGTCACCAATGACAAGCATTTTAAGGTGTTAAAGGACATTGAGTTCCCAAGTGTAAAAGTGATCAGTGCCGATGAATTTTTAGATCAAATAAATTCGGACAACAAATAAAAAATCATAGCCTTGAGACTGACGTCACAAGGCTATGAAAATCCCACATGGACCATTTCAAAAAACCTCTACTCCACTTTCTCAACATGCTTAACAACAAGTTCCTTTTCCGTTTGAAAACGGATAAAGTAAGAGCCTTGTGGTAAAGTGGAAAGGTCTATGTCAAAGTTCGTGGCAGAATCCGGGCGATTGGCCGTCAGCACTACGCGGCCTGCGGCATCCGTTACGGTTACTTCTGTAACAGGGCCTTCAGCAGAAACACTGACCGGGCCGCTTGTGGGATTTGGCGAAAGCCGTACATAATCCGGAGGCAAAGAAGATTCTGCAACGCCTACGGAAGTACATTCCTGCTGGGTGAGGCCATAAGATTCAAAAAGGTCAATTAAAAATTGCGCATCGGGAATTGGCCAGATGTCCATCTCCACAATCTCGCCATCGGGATTGATGAGAATGACCGTGGGGTAAGCTCCGATTTGATAGTCATCATTGACCTCATTGCCCCCTCCCTCAACGCCGGAGACGGTGGGGTAATGCACGCCATAGGTTTGGTCAAAAGCCTCGCACTCTTCGTCGGTATCACCGGTATCCATAGCAAGAAAAAACACATCCCCACTATTGCAGCCAAAATATTCATAGGCTTCATTGACCAAAGGCGCCGTAGCCTGGCAAGGCGGACAGGTAGTGAAAAAGAAGTCAATAACAACATACTGCCCGCCGGCAAGAATGTCAGACAGGACGATTTCCTCTCCGTCTATGGTAGTTACCGTAAAATCAACGGCCTGCGTCAAAGGCGTCTGCGCAGTAAGAAAGGAAAAGAAAAAAAGCGAAAACAGAAAGAATAATGTTCTTTTCATGACAAGTGTAGTTTGGTGGAAGAATACCCGAAGTTACGCATTCTGCACTCAGCAAAATGTCATCTATTCTACAAAAACCAAACTTTTCTAAACCAATACGCTCTTATAAAACCATCAAAGCAACTCGTAAATTCCGGCTATTCCCTGGCCTCCTCCTACGCAGGCTGTAACCATGCCGTATTTTTGCCCCCGGCGGCGCATTTCGTTGAAGAGCTGTGTAGAAAGCTTGGCGCCGGTGCAACCGAGGGGATGACCCAGGGCTATGGCGCCTCCGTTTACATTGACGATTTCGGGGTCTAAGTCCATTTCTTTGATCACGGCCAGCGACTGGGCGGCGAAGGCTTCGTTGAGCTCTACCTGCTCAATGTCTTTGAGTTGGAGGCCGGCGCGTTTCAGCGCCTTGGGGATGGCTGCAACTGGGCCGATGCCCATGTATAGCGGATCCACGCCGCCTACCGCATACGACACCAGGCGGGCAATGGGCTGTAAGTTGTAGCGCCTGACGATTTCTTCGCTGACGACCAGTACCATAGATGCTCCGTCAGAAGTCTGCGACGAGTTGCCGGCTGTGGTAACGCCTTTGGCGGCAAAAACGGGCCTCAGCCGAGCCAGAGCCTCTAAGCTGGTATCCCGACGGACGCCCTCATCGGTATCTACGGTGAACTTCTTCTCCTGCCGACGGTCGCCTTCCACAAAGACCTCCGTAACTTCTACGGGCACAATTTCATCTTTAAACTTACCGGCATCTATGGCCGCCGCAGCGCGCTGATGAGAGCGCAAGGCGAAGGCATCACACTGCTCCCTCGTAATCTCATATTTTTTTGCTACCATCTCCGAGGTAATGCCCATGCTGGCCATGTACTCCGGGGTGTTGGCTACGATATTGTAGTTGGGCGCAAATTTGTAGCCCGTCATGGGTATCATGCTCATGCTTTCCAGGCCACCGGCCAGAAAGACGTGGCCCATACCTGCCTGTATTTTAGCGACAGCGAGAGAAATCGTCTCCAGGCCCGAAGCACAATAGCGATTGACCGTCATGCCGGGCACGGTAATGCCCAGCGCCTGCACGGCTACCCAGCGGCCGATTTGCAGGCCTTGTTCGCCTTCGGGATTGGCACAACCGACGATGACATCGTCCACCATTTCGGGTGCGATATCCGGCACTTCGGACATGATGTGTTGAATGACCTTCACGGCCAGATCATCCGGGCGGGTGTGCCTGAAACTCCCTTTTTTGGCCTTACCTACGGCCGTCCTATATGCTTTGATGATGTATGCATCCATGATTATTCGTGTTTGCAGAGCAAGAGTCTGTTCTTCATTTAATTTCTCAGAGGCTTTCCTGTCTTGAGCATGTGCTGAATGCGCTCCAGGGTTTTCTGCTCGCCACAAAGGCTGAGGAAGGCTTCGCGCTCCATATCCAACAGGTATTGCTCAGAGACCCTGGAGGTGCCGCTCAAATCTCCACCGCAAAGCACATAGGCGATTTTGCGGGCGATTTTGGCGTCGTGCTCGGAGATGAACTGCCCAAGATACATTTCGCTGACAGCAGCGTAAAGTGCGGCAAGTCCCGTGCGGCCAAGTACGGTAACTTGCTGTGGCTGAGGCTGTACGTAGTTGGGAGCCAGTTCGAGTACGCGTTTTTTGGCTTTCGCCAAATTTCTTTGCGTGTTCATGACCACTTGATCGCGCCCTCGCTCCATGTAACCGTACTTATAAGCCTCATAGGCCGAAGTGGCTACCGTTCCCATGGCAATGGTGCGGAAACGCTCTACCAAAGTGGGTATCATCACGCCATCCGGGCCGTATTCTTTGGAGGCACGCAGGGCAAATTCTTTGGTGCCCCCGCCACCCGGCAGCAGACCGACGCCTACTTCAACCAGGCCGATGTAGGACTCTGCAGCCGCGGCAGCGCTATCACAGTGCATCAATAATTCACAACCGCCACCAAAAGTATATCCCTGGGTGGCAATGACTACCGGCACGGAAGCATAGCGACAGCGCATGCTCGTCTGCTGAAACAGATGGACGGCCATGTTCAGCTCGTCAAATTCCTGCTCGTAAGCCAACATGGCGATGAGCATGAGGTTGGCGCCCACCGTAAAGTTGTCGGCATTGTTGCCAATGACCAGGCCTTGCCACTCCCCCTCTTCTGCTATTCGAATAGATTCGCCCAGACCCCGCAAAATACCCTCACCTATGGCGTTCATCTTACTGGTAAACTCCAGGCAGAGCACGCCATCGCCGATGTCGTGCAAAATGATCTCATCGTTTTTGTAAACCGGCGATTGATCGCGGTAATTGTCGAGTATGACCAAGCCCTCCGTACTGCGTACTTCCTGGTATTTGCCGGAAGGCAAATCATAACAAAATTTCCTGCCGGATTCCCGCTTGTAAAAGTTAGCAGCACCTTTATCCTGCATCTCTGAGACCCAGGGTGCGACCTTTAGGCCGGCCTTGCTGCATAAATCCAAGCCCGTCTCCAGACCAATGGCATCCCAAGCCTCAAAGGGTCCCTGCTTCCAGGCAAAACCCGCCCGCAAGGCATCATCTATGCCGAAAATAGTATCCGAAATTTCGGGAATGCGCTTCGAAGCATAGGAAAACAGGGCCGCAAAAGAGCGGCGCATAAATTCCCCGACTTTGCTTTGGTCTTTGAGCAGGAATTGGAGGCGTTTGTTCAGGTCTTCAATTTGTTTGGCGGCCTCGACGGCAGGAAGTTTGGGCTTCCGGCGCGGGCGGTATTCCAACGTCTTCAGGTCGAGCGCCAGAATGATGCGCTTGCCCCGCTCATCGCGCTCATCGGTTTTCTTGTAAAAGCCCTGTCCTGTTTTATCTCCGAACCATTTGTTGTCCAGCAGATGTTGGAAATAGGCGGGCAATTTGATTTTTTGCACATCTTCATCTTCGGGGCAGTTCTCTTGCACACCCCCGATGACCTTGACGGCTACATCCAATCCCACCAGGTCGGCAAGCCGGAAAGTTCCGGTCTTGGGGCGCCCGATGAGGGGGCCGGTAAGGACATCTACCTCTTCGATGGTCAGGTCCAGCTCTTCGACCAATTGGAAGACCACGCCCATCATGTAAACGCCTATGCGATTGGCGATAAAAGCAGGGGTGTCCTTGCAAAGTACGGTCTGCTTGCCGAGGAAGCGATCGCCAAAGGTCATGAAGAAATCTATGACTTCGGGCAGGGTATCGGGGCCGGGAATAACCTCCAGCAGGCGCAGGTAGCGGGGCGGATTGAAGAAGTGCGTACCGCAAAAATGCCTGCGCATCTCCTCGCCCATGTTCTGAGCGATGAGATGAATGGGAATGCCCGAGGTGTTGGTAGAAACCAGGGTGCCGGGCTTGCGATGCTGCTCAACCCTTTCCATCAGTTGCTGCTTGATGTCAAGGCGCTCAACAACCACTTCAATGATCCAGTCGCAGTCGGCGATTTTGGGCAGGTCGTCTTCAAAATTGCCGACCTCAATGCGCGACGCGAACTCGGGGTCCATCAGCGGCGCCGGCTTGGCTTTGAGCGCTTTTTTCAGGGCTGAAGCGGCCAGCCTGTTGCGTGCCTCGGGAGAGGTTTCGCCTTCTTTGAGATCGGGGGGTAAAATGTCCAATAGCAGGCATGAAAATCCGGCATTGGCGAGGTGGCAGGCGATGCCCGTTCCCATTACACCGGAGCCCAGTACGGCAACTCTTTTTATTCTTCGCATAAGTAAGCGTGTATGGTGGAGGAAAATTGCGCTGCAATATTAGCGAATTTTCGCTAAATGGAAAAATCTTTGGCCAAAAATTTAAAATGATGTAACTTTCGCCCTCGTTAGAAAGGAAGTTGCATGCCTTTGAGCAGTGTCAGGCGCAAACATACACCCTTTACACACAACAAAACTAACCGAAACACACCATGAATTTCAGCCTTCTGTTTTTACAAACGACGGACATCCAACGCGAGATCAAGAGTCAGAGCATTTTGGACATTCTTTTGGCAGGTGGCCCGCTGGGCATTGCCATTGTCGTCATTCTTCTGGTATTGGGCTTTATCGCTTTATACATCTTTGTTGAGCGCTATTCTTCCATCAAGCGCGCTTCGCGCATTGATGAGAGCTTCATCAACAACATCCGCGCCAACGTGGCTTCCGGCAACCTGCAGGCAGCCAAAGCGCTCTGTCAAACTACAGATACCCCCGTGGCCCGCATGGTCGAAAAAGGCCTGATGCGCATCGGCAAGCCCCTGCGCGACATTGATGCGGCCATTGAAAACGTAGGTAATCTGGAGATTTTCAAACTGGAGAAAAACCTCTCTACCCTGGCCAGCATAGCCGGTGCAGCGCCGATGATTGGCTTTTTCGGAACGGTAACCGGTATGATCAGTGCCTTTTACGAAATGTCCACACAGGAAAACGTTACCCCCGATGTGCTTGCAGGAGGCATCTACCAAGCCCTGATGACAACAGCCGTGGGCTTGTTCATTGGAATTTTAGCCTTCATTGGCTACAACATCCTCGTCGCCAATGTCGAAAAAGTGGTCTATAAAATGGAGCGCACTACCACCGAGTTCATGGATTTACTCCAGGAACCAACGGTATAATGAGTACCAAAAAAAGTCTCATGAAAAGCTACAAATTCTATTTCCGGCTCTTGGCCTTCGGAAGCATGGCCATCCTCGCTGCCTGTGGGGATGAATCAAATGCTACAACAAACAGCCGAAACCCCGACAAAGATGTTGCCAGGCTACCTCTCTTTGAGGAACTTGACCCTGCGCAAACCGGTCTGGTATTCACCAATGAAGTTACCGAGAGTCGCGAATACAATCACATTCAGCAAGACGTAATCTTCAATGGAGGAGGCGTAGCCCTGGTGGACATCAACAACGACGGTCTGCTCGACGTCTATCTGGCCGGCAACATGGTCAGCGACAAGTTGTTCCTCAACAAGGGCAACATGAAGTTTGAAGACATCTCCGACAAAGCCGGCATCACCAATGACACCTGGTCCTATGCCGTTGCGACGGCTGACGTCAATGGCGATGGATGGCAGGACATCTATGTAACCAAGTACATGTACGACCCGCCCTCCCGCCGCAAAAACTATCTCTACATCAACAACCACGATCTGACCTTTACCGAAAGTGCCGAAAAATACGGCGTGGCAGATATGGGGCATGGCACGGCAGCCAACTTCTTCGACTACAACAACGATGGCTGGCTGGATCTATACGTAGGTAATCAGCCCTTCGTCGAACGCGAAAAAAAATTCCAAACACATCCCGAGTACAACAAAGAACTCGCTACAGACCGCCTCTTCCGCAACAATGGCAATGGCACCTTCACCGATGTAACTGAAGAGGCCGGTTTAAAGAGTTTTCACTTTGTACTTAGCGCGACAGCCTCCGACATCAACAACGACGGCTACACAGACCTCTACGTAACCTGCGATTACGAAGAACCCGACTGTCTCTACATGAACAAAGGCGATGGCACTTTCGTCAATACCATCCATTCAGCTATGCGGCACATCAGCAACTTCGCCATGGGCTCTGACTGCGCCGATTTCAACAACGACGGCTGGATTGACATCTACACCGCAGATATGGTGGCCTCCGACAACTACCGCCTCAAAGCCAACATGAGCGGCATGAATCCCGAACGCTTCTGGATGCTGGCGAACAACGGCTACCACTACCAATACATGTTCAACGACTTGCACATGAACAACGGCAATGGCACCTTCAGCGAAATAGGTCAATTGGCCGGTGTTTCCAATACGGATTGGAGTTGGTCCACGCTTTTTGCCGATTTCGACCAGGATGGCTACAAAGACCTCTACGTAACCAATGGCCTGGTACAGGATGTGCGCAACAAAGATTACATCATCAAGCGCAATGCCTATATGGACTCCATCGCCGCAGCAGCTAAGGCAGAGGGGAAAAGAGCCCAAATAGACCCTCTCGTGGTAGCCAAAATGGCACCTTCAGTTCCCCTGCAAAACTACATGTTTCGAAACAAGGGAGATTGGACGTTTGAAGATGTAGCCACGCCTTGGGGGCTTACCATGAAAGGCTGGTCTTATGGTGCTGCCTATGGCGATCTCGACAATGATGGAGACAGAGACCTCGTAGTCAACAACGTCAACGCACCTGCCCTGCTGTACGAAAACAAAGCCAACGAACTGACTAACAACCACTACATCCGCATAGCGCTCAAAAACAAGACTACCGGAAACAACTGGAACAGCGTGGGAGCACGAGCCTGGGTCTTTACCGGCGATAACATGCAAGTTGCCGAAGTGTATGGAACGCGCGGCTACGCATCCTCTTCGGAGCTCACCCTGCACTTTGGCTTGGGGGCACACCAGAAAATAGACCGCATCTTTGTGGTTTGGCCCGACCAAAAGCAGATTGAGCTCTTCAACGTAGATGCCGATCAAACACTCACGCTCCACTACGAAGATGCCCAATACCTCAACAAAACTGCTTTTAAACTGCAACCGCCGCTTTTTGAAAACATTGCAAAGACGTCCGGCATAAAATTCCGACATAAGGAAAACGAATTTGACGATTACGCACGCGAAGTACTACTCCCCTATCAATTGTCTCGCCTGGGCCCCTGCATCGCCGTGGGCGATGTCAATGGAGACGGCCTGGATGACTTCTACGTAGGAGGCGCAGCCAACCAAACCGGTGAAATTTACCTCCAACGGCCAACGGGAACTTTCGCTTCGCTCATTTCCACAGGGTGGGCTGCCGACAGCATTTACGAAGACTTGGGCGCCACCTTCTTCGATGCCGACGGCGATGGCGATCTGGACCTCTACGTAGTCAGTGGAGGAAATGAATTCCCTCTAAATTCCGGACTCTACCAGGATCGCCTCTACATCAATGAGGACGGTCGTGGCCGATTCACACGCCATACCGATGCTTTGCCCCAAATTACAGCCAGCGGAGGCTGCGTCGTGGCAGAAGATTTTGATAAGGATGGAGATATGGACCTCTTTGTGGGCGGCCGCCAAATCCCCGGCAAATACGGATACCCGGCCAACAGCTACCTGCTCCAAAACAATGGAGGCAAATTCACGGACATCACAGCAACGGCAGCGCCTGATTTCCAAGAACTCGGCATGGTTACCGATGCCAAATGGATGGATATAGACGCTGACAAGGATGCCGATCTCGTCATCGTCGGAGAATGGATGCCCATCACGGTCTTTGAAAACAACAAGGGCAAGTTCGAGAATGTTACCGAAAATATGGGCCTGGAAAACACCAGCGGCTGGTGGAACCGCCTCGCCCTGACAGACTGGGATGGCGATGGCGATTTGGACCTCTTCGCCGGCAACCTCGGCACCAACATCAAGTACAAGGCCTCCGAAGACAAGCCCTTCCGCCTCTTTGTCAAAGATTTCGACAACAATGGCACCAATGACGTCTATCTGGGCTATTACGACTCCGATGGCGTGTGCTATCCCGTGCGCGGGCGGCAGTGCTCCTCGCAGCAGATGCCTTTTATCAAGAAGGAATTCAAAACTTACAACGATTTTGCCAAGGCATCCATAGACGAAGTTTTGGGTGAGCGCAAAGAAGGAGCCATCATCCAGGAAGCCAAGTTGTTCGAAAGTTGCTGGATAGAAAACAAAGGCCGCGGGCAATTTGCTGTACACAAGCTCCCCATTCAGGCACAAACCTCGACTGTCAATGGCATCGCCTGTACCGACATCAATGGCGATGGCATGACTGACGTACTGCTCGTCGGCAACCTCTATGTTCGAGAAGTCGAAACCATTCGCAGCGATGCCGGTGTGGGTTGTGTATTCCTCGGCGACGGCAAAGGCGGCTTCAACTGGGTACATCCTGCCGAAACAGGAATGTATGCCATCTTCGACACCCGCTCACTCGGCCTGCTGAACAACCCGCAGAAAACTGCAACTTTCATTCTGGGCAACAATAACATGGGCTTACAGGTTTACAGAGCAAAGCCCTCTCCCGCTTATGGAAGCGCGAACTTCTGAACCCGTGCTTGTGGATAAGAACTCTTGCCCACAAGCATCTAATGACAACTTATGGGACTTAAAAAGAGAAATAAAGTCAGTGCAGAATTCAGCATGTCGTCTTTGACAGACATCATCTTCCTGTTGCTCATCTTCTTCATGCTGACTTCCAATTTCGTGCGCATCGAAAACTTTGATTTGCCCGAATCCAATGCCAAGACGGTGGCACCTACTACGGCCGTAGTCACCATCAACAAGGCCGGCCAATATACCTTCAATCAAAAACCCGTGAGGGCATCTCAAATCGAGCAAAAGCTGCGCAGCGAATTGCGAAAAATGGATAAGAAAGAGAAGGAAGAAGCCGCCCTCACCATCGTGGCCGAAAAAGGCGTGCCTTTTAAAAAGGTCCAGGACCTCATGGAAATTGCCGGCCGCCTGCGCATCAGAGCCATCATCGCCACCAAACCAAAACCCGAACAACAGGGTTAATTTTTTAAACGCTCTCTCGCATGGGACTGAAGAAAAAAAATAAAGTCAGCGCAACCTTTAGCATGTCGTCTTTGACAGACATTATCTTTTTGTTGCTCATCTTTTTCATGTTGACGTCCTCGCTGGTAGCGCCCAATGCTCTCAACCTCAAATTGCCCGGGCGCAACAATACTGCCATACCCTCAAGCAAAAGAATAGATGACGTGGCTGTTTCGCCTTCCGGCAAATACTATCTCAACGGAAAGCGAATCACGCTGGCTACCCTGCAACGGGAATTGGGCCGCAAAGCCCGCCAAAAGGGACGCAAAAAACTGACCATCACTATTTCTCCGGCAAAAGATGCTCCCGTAGAAAGTGTAGTGGCTGTAATGGACATCGCCCTGCAATACGATATCAATGCCATACTGGCCGCTGAAAAAAATTAGCGGCTCTAAAATGGCCTCAAATGTTAAGTTGCCTTTAAAGCACACGCCAAAAGAGAGGCAAAAAACGTTCTTTTTTAAGAAGCCAAAAAGGGCTTTCGCCAAACACCCAAATAAATCTCAATTGCCATGGATGCTTTGATGGACCGCCACGAAAGAGAAGACAAACGCAGAGCGCTGATAACCTCTACTGCACTCTACACTTTACTCATCATCCTCCTCATACTCCCCCTCCTGCACTACCCCGACCCTCCTCCCGGTCAGGAAGGCATACTCGTCAACCTCGGTGCCGATTTTGGCCAGGGCGACGAAAATGCCCCCGAGGAAAGTGCTGACATACCGGAAGAACAACCGGAAGAAGCCACGAGTCCGCCCGAAGAAACTCAACCGCAGGAAGAAAGCATCCCGGAAGAAACTGCACAACCCGCTGAAGAAAGTCCTGAAAAAGAAGTAGTCGAAACGACCGACCCCCAAGCCGAAGCCATCAAAAAGCGTGAAGAAGAACGCAAACGCCAGGAAAAAATCGAAGCCGAGCGCAAACGCAAAGCCCAGGAAGAAGCCGAACGCAAGCGCCGCGAAGAAGAGGAACGCAAACGCAAAGCCCGGGAAGAAGCCAATAAGAAAAAGCAAAATGCCACCGGCGCCTTCGGTGGCGGAACAGGCCCCGGAAAAGGCAATACCGGCAGCTCAGGCAACCAGGGCGACCCCAATGGCGACCCCAATGCCGTCAACCTCGACGGCGTCAGCGTAGGCACCGGAAATGTGGGCGGAGGCTTGGGCAATCGCGGCGTAGTGGCCTCGCCCCGCATCACCGACAATTCTCAAGAACAGGGCATCATCGTCGTCAAAGTCTGTGTGGACCGCAATGGCAATGTCATCAGCGCCACCTACACACAAAGCGGCTCTACCTCCAACTCTGCCAATCTGCGAAAAAAGGCCATCGCCAATGCCAAGCGCTGGAAGTTCAGCAAAAGCGCCGTGGATAAGCAATGCGGTACCATCAAATACACTTTCAAGCTTCAATAAAAAAAGAAAAAGCCCCGCGCAGTTACCGCAGGGCTTTTTATCGAAACCTCGATAAAAAAACGAAAAGCCTCGCGCAGTTATCGCAGGGCTTTTTATCGAAACCTCGATAAAAAAACGAAAAGCCCCGCGCAACTGCGCGAGGCTTTTTTCTCAGAGTCGGGATGGCGAGATTCGAACTCGCGACCTCACGCCCCCCAGACGTGCACTCTAACCGGACTGAGCTACATCCCGATCGTGGTCATTACTGGATTCGAACCAGTGACCTCTGCCCTGTCAAGGCAGCGCTCTAAACCAACTGAGCTAAATGACCCTTCAGCCAAGTGCCTCTGCAGGCGGCTGCAAAGATACAAACTTTTGAAAAAAAGAAGCGCCCGGGCGCTTCTTTTTTTCAGAAAATTTATCGCAGCAGAGTTACATCTCCCTCATAAAACTCAAGCCTGCCGTCTATCAGTTCTATCTCAACGTAATACGTAAACACAGCCGGATTGAGCAAACGACCACGATGGCTGCCGTCCCAGCCATAAGCAGGATCATTGGGCAGGAAGTTGTGATACTCATAAACAGCCTCCCCCCAGCGGTTAAAGACCAGGAATGAACGAATCTGCTTCACAGATTGCCCCGCCTGAATGTAGAAAACGTCGTTAAGGCCATCTCCATTCGGTGAAAAAGCATTGGGAATGTAAACCGGAGCCTCCCGATTGACGAAAATCTTCACAGAATCGCCGGCCGTACAACTTCCTTCAGCCACCATAACAGAGAATTCGGTCGTAAAATTGGGGGCAACCATATTCGTCTGACAGGTATCACAGGGGATCAACTCCGGAGGAGTCCAGGATACGTAATCCAAAGAGTCAAAGTCATAGCTCGGCGGCAGGAGTATCGTCAGCTCTACGGTATCCCCCAGGTCTATCTCTGTACCTTCGATCGGGTAATAAGCCAGCGTAATCGTCAGCTCCTCCGGTTGTGTCAGATTAACTTCCAGATTGGCTTCACAGCCTTTGGAGTCCTGAATGACAAGCTCATAAGTGCCTGCCATGAGGTTGGTAAACAGCTTCTGCTGGGTAAACGGCCCCCCATTGAAGGAGCACAGATAGGGCGGGAAACCACCCACTATGGAGTCAATCTGAATGAAGCCGTCGTCATCTCCAAAGCAGCTTACATCCGACAAAGACACATAAGGCACCGGATAATCAATGCTTTCAATCACTGTTACCTCATCTTCGCTAAAGCAACCCGTCTCTGAATTTTCTACCCGAAGCACATAAGTTCCTCCCTGTTGTACAGTGATAGAAGGGGTGGTACCCACCAGCTCGGTGCCCAGCATCCAGCTGTAAGTGTATTCATTGCCAATGCTGGTGAAAGGCCCGCCCAAATCCACCTCACTTTCAAAGCAACTGATCTCCTGACTGTCTCCGGCATCTGCCTGAGGTCTGGGGTCTATCACCACAACCACCGTTTCCGAATCATCGGTACAAGGTTCAAGCGCATCTACCGTATAGAGGAAAGTGTAAGTTCCAGGCAATTGATTGGCCGTATTAAAAGTACCTGCCGAAGCGCTAAATGCTCCCCCACTTGAAGGCACAGCTGAGGTCTCCGTCCAACTGCCTCCCGGGTCTTCATTCTCCAAAAGATCAGCGAGGGAAATCAATTGTAAATCGCCTTCACAAAGATGAATCTCTTCCAGAGCTGTGCCGGCCGTCAAAGGCATATTGACTTCAATCGTCACATCACCACTCAGGACATTAGTACATCCGGTAGCGATTTCCTGCGCACTCACCAAAGTATAAGTGGTCGTTTGTACTGGCGATACCTGCCAAATAAAATTGTCCGTAATGTCCATCAAAATGGTATCCTGTTGACCATTGTTTACGACAATGGTGTAAGGGCCTTCCGAACTCAGGTCAAAGACAATCTCACTGGCATCGCCCTCACAAATGGTCGCATTTCCACTGATGACCACTTCCGGCAAACACTCAAAGACCACCGGCGTGCCAAAAGACACGGACAAACACGGGTCATTTATATCTACAAATCCCGTTCCATCGTCATCCCCCACGACTACAGAGATATAGTAGGTCTCCCCACAACTCATATCGCCGGGAATAAACATAAATTGCGGTACAGTATCCACAGCGAGGATGTCTCCCAGATTGTTGGTTGCCGAGGTATGCAGCACATACATCTGAGCATCGTTCCCGTCAAAGCTTCCCCCTGCAGCAGGAGGTACGGCAAGCAATTCTCCCTCACAAACGCCAAATGCCTCTGTATCCATAATGCCGGCAGAGGAAACACAACTGCATTCTATGGGGCCTTGAACCGTATCCGTTACACAGGTGAAGCCATCCTGAACAAGGAAGAAGTAGCTGTCTGTAGAACAGGGAATCAAATCACTACAGAAGCTGCTGCCCGACAAAGTGCCTGGCATGCCACTCACTACATAGGTCGTGCTGTCTCCTCCTGTAATGTCAAAACAAACCGTCACCATGGTGTTGGTAAAGTTGGGCTGCACCGTGATGTTGGTGGCAAAAGGAACGCCCTGAATAGACACCGTGGCCAGGCCAATACCACTGCCCTCGCAATGCGCATCAGAAACACTAAACACTGAATAAGAAGTGGAAACATCGGGGCAAACTTCAATGGTGCCCGGGCTGTTCATGACCTGGAAGGTGTCCAACTGCCCGGCCGTGTTTTCCAGAACTACCTGCCAGGGGGCAACGCCTCCGGCAATATCAATGTCCACATCAATGCACTCACCGGCGCAAATATCACCTCCACCGGACAAAGTCGCTGAAGGCTGCTCCCGGAAGACCACGGGAGTGCCATCTGAAATACTCAAACAAGGATCGTTGCTGTCCACCTGCCCCAAACCATTGTCATTCCCAACACGGGCAGAGATGTAGTAGGTCTGACCATAAGTCAACGCAATGGAATAGGCAAAGGCAGGCACCGAATTGATCTGTATGGGCACCTGGTCGCCATTATGCAGGATGTAATCCACAACATCATTGGCATCCAAAGTCTGGAAAGTAGAGTCATATATGGAAACCGCCGTATCGCTTCCGCAAATTTCAATCAGGGTGGGATCCATCTGGCCAGCCTGGGTAACACAGGGGCAATCCACCTGAGGGTCAGACACAATGGCCGGACCACACTGATTGGCATCATCTACTTCAAAATTGTAAGGCGAACCACAATTCAATTCCTGGCTGCAAAACTGCATACCTGCGGCTACGACAACCGTGTCTATACCATTGAAAACCGTGTAGGGAGGTTCGCCTCCAACAATATCAAAGCACACCACATAACCCGTATAAGTAGGATTGTAGTTGATATTCACAGCGCCGGGTACAGGCGGAGTGTTCACATCCACTGCAGAAACGCCCATAGCATCGCCCGGACAGTTTTCATCCGAAACCTGAAGCAAGGTATAAGTCGTTGAAGCCAAAGGCGTAACTTGATATGTGTAATTGGTAGAGTTGATCCCCGAGACTGTATCCAAACTGCTTCCATCACTGATGACAACTGTCCAGGGGGCATCCCCTGTCAATGCAAGGCTCAAATCGGCCGTCGAGCCGGCACAAACAGACGGGTCGCCACTCAGTACCGCAGTGGGCACTTCATAAAAAGTAACCGGCGTCCCCTGGGCTACAGCGAGGCAGGGGTCGTTCTGATCATCTACCTGCCCCGTACCGTCATCACTACCTGCAATGGCAGAGATGTAGTAAGTGGTTCCATAGCTCATCGTGCCCGGATCAAAAGAGAAAGTGCCTGTGGTGTTGCGATCAATGATGGGATAACCGATGTTCGTTCCGGAACCATTGTGCAAAATAAACTCCTGCACATCATTGCCATCCAGCACCTGATTGGCCGGATCGTAAGATGCCGTCACCGGCCCGTCTCCACACTCATTGACGGGCGTCAAGTCCATTTCACCCACAGATGTTGTGCAATCACAATCAACCGGAATCAGGGTGCTTACATCTATGGTATCACAGGCATTGGCATCAAAAACCTGAAAGGCATAGGTGTTGCCCGCAGGAATTTCGTTGCTCACGAATACCACGGGATTTCCCGGAGTAATCGTACCCGAGCCTGCCGGAAGTACCTGATAAGAAGCCGCATCTCCTCCACTGATGTTAAAACTGACAGTAAAAGCCGTGCTGGTTGTGTTGCAGGCCGTATTTACATTGTCCACAACGGGCGGTTCATTCACCGTAACAGTAGCACAACCTGAAACCGTACCATCACACTCGGCATTGGAAACCGTGCCCAGACAAACGACTGCAGTGGCCGTTGGACTGACTATCAGGGTGTAAGGGTTTTGCGTGATGCCGCTCAGGGTATCCACATTGTTGCCGTCGTCATACATGATCGTCCAGGGAGATGGGCCTGTAAAGTTTACCGTAAGGGAAGCGGACTCACCGATGCATATCGTCTGATCGCCACTCAAATCAGCCGTGGGCACCTCATAAAAGGTAACGGGCGTACCCTGAGCCACAGCCAGACAGGGGTCGTTGATGTCAACCTGGCCACCGCCCAGATCATCGCCCACCACAGCCGAGATGTAATACGTCTGGCCATAGACCATGCCCGCTGCCATGTCAAAACAGAATTCACCTGTGGTGTTGCGCGCAATTTCGTTCACGATAGAAATACCTGCACCTTCATGCAAGATAAATTGCAGTGCGTCATTGCCGTCAAACACCTCGCCGGTATTGTCATAATTTGCCGTAAGGCAGTCCGTACCACACGCACTCAGAGGCGTCTGATCCATGGTGCCGACAGCAGATGTACAATTGCAAACTACGATGGGCGATTCCACCAATACCGTATCACAGGCATTGGCATCGCTGACCTGGAAAGAGTAACCGCTGCCTGAGGCGATGCTCGTGCTCGTAAAAATATAGGGAGGGCCACCTGAAATACCGGCGGAACTGCCATTCACCGCATACGTCGCCGGATCACCTCCGCTAATCTCAAAGCTCACCGTGTACATGGTATTGGTGATGTCGCAAGTCTCTTGGATGTTCGAGACAATCGGACTGGTATTTTCGACTATGGTAACAGAGCCGCTACCGGCCTGTGAGCAGTTGTTGGCATCCTGCACGGAAGTGATGGTGTAAGTCCCCGCCTGACAGACCTGATAGGTATAAGGCGTTGAGAGAATGTCCGTAATCGGCGCCTGATCTATGCCATCCAGAGCAGGAACGATTGTCCAGGGAGCCGTTCCACTCAGGTCAACCGTTAAATCCACGCAGTCGCCACTGCCCTGGCAGATGGCCCCTGCCCCACTGAGCTGGGCCGTCGGCAAAGTATTTTCAATGACCGTAGCACCACCGGAAACGGAGCCTACACAAGCCGTTTGGTCTGTAACAAACGTAAGAGTATATGCACCGGGCTGTTGCGTCATCAGTGTGAACGGCGTAGTGGCAGCAGTCAAAGAAGTCGGATTGGCGCCGTCTATTTCATAGGTAAATTGCCAGGGGCCCGTGCCTCCAAATTCGATGGTAATGGCTACGGAATCCGTGCTGCCGGTACAGAAGCTGCCCCCGCCGCTCATCAAAGCTGTCGGAGCCGGATTCACCACTACGGGGAAGCAATTTTGCTGACTGCTGCCGCAACTGTTGGTCAGGGTAACGCAAACATCGCCTCCCGAAGAATTGGACCAATTCACAGTAATGCTGTTGGTGCCCTGGCCAATAATGGTCTCACCATTCGGCGTAGTCCACACGTAGTCCGTGGCAAGGGGATCCTGGGCTACGGAATAAGAACCCGTACCATTTTCACAAAGTTCGGCATCTCCTGAGATGACAGGGTCTGCAGGAGTAGCCAGAACCGTTACGCTCACGCACTCCGGCCCGATACTGCCGCAGGAGTTGGTGGCCGTAACGCAAATATCGCCATTCATGGCGCCATCAAAATCAACCTGAATACTGTCGCCCAGGTTTGTAAATGAAGCACCGCCGCCTACCGTCCAGTTATAAGTAACCCCTGTTTCGGCATTGGTAATGATGTAGTAAATCACATCGCCATCACAAACATTTGTATTGCCTGCAATGACGGGCGTTTGTGGCGACAAGCCGACTTCTACATCGAGACAAACGGCTGTACTCGAACCACAGGCGTTATCCGCGGTAACGCAGACCTGCCCGGTGCCTGCCGTTGTCCAGGTAACATCAATGCTGCTGCCATTGTCCACAAAAGTGCCACCTGTAACAGCCCAGGTATATCCCGAAGGCGCAGCCCCCGTACCGGCAGGCGTAACGGTATAGGTCTCCATTGTATTCGTACAGGCGCTCAAAGGCCCTGAAAGAGCAGGCGGATCAGGCACTGCCGTATCGGCAGTAACCGTTACAGATGCCATATCGGTACAAACGACACCGTTGGCCGATTGAGTAACTGTCAGCGTATAGGTGCCGGGCAACTGCACTTCCACCGTATTTTGATCGGAAGGGCCTACAATACCTCCTGCGGGCCCCGTCCATTGATAAGTGATGACCGCTTCGGATGAAGCCGGCGTAGAAGTGGATTGAGAGCCATCAATGGTGATGGTAGCATTGCCCCCACAGCCCAATACGGGAGGAGGAACAATAACGGCATCTGCTTCCAATACCGTGAGGATCAGAACAATGGTACTGTCGCAACCATTCACATCCGGCAAGGTGGTGGTGTAGCCACCTGTTTCGCAGGCCATGGTGCCATGAAAATCATAACAATCGGGAGCACAAAGAGTCTCAAAGATTGTGGTGGGCGGATATGGAGGAATCAGGTTGATTTGGCAATACACAATACTATCACAGCCCAAAGCCGAAGTATAGACATGCTCAAAATAACCGGGCCCTGAATAAGTCGTTCCCTGACAAACCACCACGTCACCTGCACAAAGGTCATAGACTTCTACTGTGGGGGTAATAGGCGTGCTAACCACCGTTACACAAACAGGCGGTCCTGTCTCGCAGGCATTGGAGGGCGTAACGCAAAGCTGGGCAGCTCCTGCCGCAGTCCAATTGATGGTTACATTTTCCGTACCCTGGCCCACAGCCACCGAACCAATGGCCGGAGAAATCGTCCAATCGTAATAGGTAGCACCCGTAGCAGAAGGTACTGAATAGTCCACAGAAGCACCCGGACATACATTGACCACTCCGGAAATGGTACCGGGAATCACCGGCACGGGAGGCGCACCAACACCTTGTAAGACATTGATGGTATAATCGCAGGCATCACCTGCCCAACCGTCCAGCATCAAATAGTAAACCTGACCTATTTGCAAATTGGTAGCAGTTACAATGCCCGTACCCTGATTACCCGGGCTCCAGCAATTGGAAACGGCAGTAAAGTTCGAGCAATCGCCGGTTTGATACATCTGCGCCTGCATGCCGGACCCCATAGCTGTCCCCTGGCAATTGCTCACCACAATTTCCAACTGAATGGTGGTGCTGTTGGCAATGAAAGAAAACCATTGATAATTCTCACAAGAACCACAAAATGGTCCCGGGCAAACTCCAACCCCGGAGTTGTACGTATTGCCACAATAACCGTCAAATTCTGCCTCAGAGCAAAACAAAGGTGCATTCTGGCAAGCTTGTGCGCCCGTACCGGGGGGCTCAGGCTCAAAGCACTGGGCAGAAAGGTTTTCTGCCAAAAAAGAGAAACTAAAAATCAAAAAAAACTGAACGAGTAAAGCACGCATCATACTTCCGGAATTGAAGTGAGTTCAAAAAATGAGAGGAATCACAAGTGATTCTCTTCAGCATCTAAGCATTCAATCCAGTAAGTGAATGTTTGGATAGAGAATTTGCCCCTGTGGCCCCCCTGAAACGGCGTAAAAATACTGAAACCAAATTCCCTGCCAAAAAAACAAGCCTCCTTTTTGAGAAAAATCGGTGATTTGTCCCCCATCAGCTTTTTCTCTCTCAGAAAAGGACAATAAAAAAGCCGGTGATAAACCTATCTGACCAGCAAAACTTCCCCCTCTAACCACTGTAAACGGCCATCAAACAGCCTGATGCGCGCCTGCCAGCCAAAGACGCCGGGATTCATGCTTCGGCCGCCAAGCTGCCCGTTCCAGCCGTAAAGCGGGTCGTTGGGAGGAAAAGAACGGGCCTCAAAAAGCATCTCGCCCCAGCGGTCATACACCTGAAAAAGCTCCACTTCAACCACCCCAACACCGGCCTGAATGAAAAAAACATCATTGATGCCGTCTCCATTGGGCGAAAAAGCATTGGGAATATACACCTGCCCCACGCCCCTCAAACGGATGACCATCAGATCGGAAGCCGTGCAGCCATTGCTGTCAGCTACCGTGATCATCCAGGAGTCGTTGTGCAGCGGCTGGTAAGAAAAAGAAGTGCAGCCGTCGCAGGGCACGGGAGGCACAGGCGTCCACCACAGGCTGTCTATATGGCTTTCGCCAAACAATTGAGCCGTTACATCTGCCCAGGCTCCCAGCTCTACCAAAGTGTCTCCGCTCAACTCAACGCCTATGGCCGGAGGGTCTTCGAGGACGATCAGCGTATCCCAGGTACATCCGTTTAAATCCTCTATGAGGATGCTGTAAGTGCCCGCCTCCAACTTGTGGTAAGTCGGATATGGCCCCAAAGGCTCTCCGTTGAGACCGTACAAATATGGCTCCGTACCCCCCTCAATTTGAATGATGCTCAAAACGCCATCGTCAAAGCCCGGGCAAAGCGGAGGCGTCAGAGCAATGGTGGCAGAAGCTATGGGTTCTTGCGAAGCCGTTACCTCCACCGTATCAGCAGCTACACAGCCATTGCCGGTATCGGTAACTTCCAAAACGTAAAAGCCGCTGCCCTCCACTTCTGCTGTGATCTGGCTTTCGCCAAATACCACACTGCCGGCATTTCCCGAAAGGGGGTACCAAAAATACGTGTACTGCGGCCCCTGAGAAGAGCCGGGCTCGCCGCTCACTTCTGCCGTCGGATGCAAACAATCTATCTCGCTCAGGGCCACTGCCTCGGCCTGTGGCATCAGCAGGTTCTCTACGACCTGTACCTGGGCCGTATCGCTACAACCATTGCCTGCATTCTGCACGAGCAAGATGTAAATACCCGCCTGATGTACCGTTGCCTGAGCCAAATCGGGATTGTCAATGGGCAGGCCGGGAGGAATGCTGCTCCAAGAGTAAAGAAACTCATTGCCCGAAGACGAAGCGCTTCCGTCGAGGAGTACATCGGGCTGAGTACAGGTAATCTGCTCCGGAGGTGCTATCTCTGCCTCGGGCGGGGTGAAATCGGCATCCACATAAACCATGGCCGTATCTGTGCAGGCATTTTGCTCGTCCACTACCTGCAAGACATACCAGCCTGCGCTGTCCACGGCAGCTATGGCCTGTTGCTCCCCATAGACAAAGTGGCCGTCTTGCGTACTCCAGAAAAATTGCAAATCAGCGCTCCCCTGCGACTGGCTGCCGTCCAAAACCACTTCGCTTGTCAGGCAGTTCAATAGCGTTGATGCAGCCCCTATTTGAGCCATCGGCGGCAGCGTATCCCAAATCACCTGCACGGAATCGTAGGCAGCACAACCGTTTTGCTCGTTTTGCACGACGAGGACATACCAGCCGGCTTCCGAGACCCAGGGTTGCAGGCTGTCGGCAGCAATGGCCTGGCCACCGGCGCCGTACCAGGTGAAGTCGGAAACATCCGGCTGCACCAGGCTGCCTGTCAATTGCACTTGGGTTTGTCCACAAGTCAGAAATTGATCCGGCCCGGCACTCAGAGCCGGCGGCAGCGTATCCAACAAGACTTCCACTGAGTCCGTGGCCATACAGCCGCTGAGCGTATCCTGTAGTTGCAGGTAGTACAGCCCGGGAGCATTCACGAGGGGTTGCAGGCCGTTTGCACCGCTGAGGATGTTCCCATTTGGCGAAAGCCAGGAATAGACCAAATTGGGCCCTGTATCTGAAGCTGTACCATCCAACACCAATTCCATCTGAGCACAAGTCAGGGTATCCGGCGGCCCTGCCTCGGCAAGCAGTGTGGCAGATTGGTCAAAAACCTCTACCACGGCATAGCCTGAACAACCGTTTTGCGTATCTTGGACCTGCAGATAATAAGTGCCGCTGCAATTCGTCTGCACGCTGTAAGCGAGGGG
>JALVES010000406.1 GCA_027030635.1 Saprospiraceae bacterium
ATTTGGCTCTGCGGGATTTGCCGAAAGGCATTTATTACCTGCACTTCTTCTTTGAGGGGAAAGGCAGGGTGTTGCCTTTGGTGGTGAGGTAGGTGTTGAGTTCAGAATGAAAGTGTATCTTTGTTTTAATTTTTTAAGGAAAAAGCAAATTCCATGAACAAAATGCGCCTTTCATTCATGTTTTTGCTCGTTTTGTGGGGTCATATATCGTCGTTCGCTCAGACGCAGCCCCTCTGGCAAGATATTTCTGAAGCAGCCATTCCCGTAAGGGCTGAGCGTGTCATTCAGCCGGCGGCTTACCGTACGCTTTCTCTGGCCTTTCGGCAAATGCAGGAAATGCTGGACGAAGCGCCTCAGCGATTTACAGAGGATGGCAAGCCCCTGGAAGTCTCCATACCCTGGCCTGACGGGAGCATGAAGGTTTTTGAGGTATGGTATGCTCCTGTGATGCATCCGGATTTGGCGGCCCGTTATCCGCAGATAAAGACATTTGCCGGAAGGCAGAAAGACAAAAGGGGTAACCTCATCAGGTTGGATTACGGCCCGTTGGGCTTCCATGCCATGGTGCTGACGACTGACGGGCCGGATGTATTCATTGACCCCTGGCAAAAGGGCGATAAGGAATACTACATGAGCTATTTCGTCAAGGATTTTTATGAAACTGCCGACAAAGACTTCCTGTGTACGGCTTATGAACTGCCGGAGAATCAGGCGCTTTTGCAAAACAGCCCGGAGGAGGGCACCTATAAAGCGGGCGATTGCCAGTTGAGGAAATATCGCCTGGCACTTGCCTGTACGGGGGAATACGCCAATTATCACGGCAGCAATACGACCAACAACGATAAAGGCCCTGCCCTTGCAGCCATGAATACCACCATGAATCGCGTCAATGGAGTCTTTGAACGGGATGCTTCCATTACCATGGAAATGGTGCCCAATAATGATGTGCTCGTCTATCTCGACCCCGCTACAGATCCTTACAGCAATAATAACGGGAGTGCTATGTTGAGCCAAAATCAAACGACTTGTGATACCGAGATTGGCTCGGCCAATTACGACATCGGCCATGTGTTTGGCACCGGCAATGGGGGAGTTGCGTATTTGGAGAGCCCTTGTGACAATGGCTTTAAGGCCGGAGGTGTTACCGGTCGGGCTGATCCCGTGGGCGATCCCTTTGACATAGATTATGTAGCGCATGAAATGGGGCATCAATACGGTGGCCTGCATACGCAGAACAACAATTGCAATCGAGACCTGCAGTCTTCTTATGAGCCCGGCAGCGCTTCGACCATTATGGGGTATGCGGGGATTTGTCCTCCGGATATTCAGGCACATAGCGATGATTATTACCACGTAAAATCCCTTCTTTTGATGGGGACTTTTGTAACGGGTGCGGGGAATTCCTGTGCCACCATCATTAACACTTCAAACACGGCTCCGGTGGCCAATGCAGGCATGGACTACACCATACCGAAATCTACGCCTTTTAAGCTGACGGGCTCGGCTACGGATAGCAATGATCCTGCGGGTTCCCTGACGTATTGCTGGGAGCAGTACGACAAGGAAGTGGCGCCCATGCCGCCGGTTTCCACTTCAACGGTTGGGCCCATGTTTCGTTCGCTCAATCCCGTGAGTTCGCCTTCCCGCTACTTGCCGCAATTGAGTGATGTGATAGCGGGGAATTCTCCAACCTGGGAAGTTCTGCCTTCTGTAGGCCGGACGCTAAATTTTCGCATGACGGTGAGAGATAATAACAGCGATTATGGATGTACGGATGACGACGCCATGGTTGTAACAGTGGATGGTGGCAGTGGCCCTTTTGCGATTACTTCTCCGGTGGCCGGCGATAACTGGATGCCGGGCTCAACTCAAACGATCAGTTGGGATGTGGCGGGCACCACGGCAGCGCCGGTGAGT
>JALVES010000407.1 GCA_027030635.1 Saprospiraceae bacterium
TGGATGAACGCAACTGGCAGATGGACCTGGATTTGTTGGAAGAGCATTTGGCGAAAGCCACAGAAAGGCGGGAAGACGGCCTCTACCACAAAGCAGACGGACGCCGCATTGCTGCCATCATGCCCGTACACGTACTGGGGCAGATGGGGGACATGCCGCGCCTCATGCATTTGGCGAAAGCCTATGGATTGCCGGTCATTGAGGATGCCACCGAGGCTATGGGAACGACTTTTGTGGGAAAGCACAGCGGCTCCTACGGCTTGCTGGGCTGCTTCAGCTTTAACGGCAACAAGATCATTACCTGCGGCGGCGGGGGCATGATCGTTACGGATGATGAAGCCCTGGCACGCAGGGCCAAACACCTGAGTACGCAGGCCAAGGCCGACCCCATGGCGTATTTCCACGACGAAGTGGGCTACAACTACCGCCTGGTGAACGTCTCCGCCGCCATTGGATTGGCGCAGATGGAGCAGTTGCCGAAATTTGTGGAGCGCAAGAGAGAGATTGCCGGTTTTTACCGCGATGCTCTGGGTGAGGTGGGCGACATCGCCTTCCAGGAGGTCGTGGAGGGCTGTCATCCCAATTGGTGGCTGTTTACGATCAAAACCGACCGCCAGCCCGAATTGCTGCAGCGCCTGAACGCGGCGAAAATGCAGTCTCGCCCCCTCTGGGTGCCCATGAATCGGCTGCCTATGTATGCCCACCTGCCTTATGTGCAGCGCAACGACCGCTCGGCTTACATCCACGAGCGCTGCCTCAGCATCCCCTGCTCAACAGACATTTCCGATGCCGATTTGGAGCGGGTGGCGAAGTGTATTGGGGAGGGGTTTTGAACACCTCTATTCTTGCCCTTGCCCCTCCGTTTGCCCCATTTGCGCCCGCAACCACTTATAAGTCAGCTCTTCAGGGCGAGGGGGGAAATGCTTGAACCATTTGTGGACGAAGAGATTGGTGGGGTGGATGATGGAGATGGCCGTCAGCCAGATGAGTTTGAGGTCGTTGATGAAGTTGTGGTGTTCGCTGTACCACTTTTCGACCTCGCCCTTATAGGGCATGATGATGTTTTTGTAAAATTGCTTAGGCTCCTGCCCGGCATAGGTGACGAAGTATTGTTCGTCGCGAAAGACGATGGAGCCGGCGCCCGTCAATCCGGGTTTGACCTTTCCAATGGCCTTTTTGGCCTCTTCTGAATAGTGAGCGAAATCTGCGGGCACCAATGGCCGCGGTCCTACCACGCTCATATCTCCCTTTAGTACATTGATCAGTTGAGGGAACTCGTTGAGTTTGCTCAGGCGCAGGATGTGCCCCACCCTGGTTACGCGCCAGTCGTTGCGCAGGGTGATGGTGCCGTTGCCCATTTTTTCACTGCCCTCTACCATGGTGGTGAACTTCCAGATGCGGAAGGGTTTGCCGCCCTTCCCCATGCGATCCTGGAAGTAAAAAACCTTGCCCTTTTCCGTGATGAGCAGGATGAGGCAGATGAGCAGAAAGAGGGGCGAAATCAACAGCAGCAGTGTAGCCGCAAAGAGGATGTCAAAGCTGCGTTTTAGGATGGTGTTGCCCATAGAGTTTGGTTGTTTTTCCTACTCCACTACCAGTTTTTTCACCGCAAAGGCGGTAGCTGTTCTGATTTCCAGTAAATATACGCCGGTTTGGTCGAGTTGCAGTTCGGCTTCTTCGGAGAAATGCCCGCTTTGGAGGGTTTCTCCCTGCACTGAGAGCAGGTGGTAGCTCGCGTTGGGTGGCAGTCCGGTGATGTGGATGGCTTGGCCTTTGGAGGCGGGATTGGGGTAGAGGTCTATTTGCATTTGGCGAAAGCCTGAAGAAACTCCTGAAGATTGGGTGCTTCCGTACATCATGCCCCCGCCGAAACTTGCGACCCACAGCTCGTTGGTGTCGTAGGGATTGAAGTAAAG
>JALVES010000408.1 GCA_027030635.1 Saprospiraceae bacterium
GATTCAACCGATTCAACCGCTTTCACCGCTTTCACCGCTTCCACCGCTTCCACCGATTCGATCCACAGATTACACAGATTGACACAGATTTTTCAGCTCCCGCCAACAGACAACCGACAACCGACAACAGACAACCGACAACAGACAACCGACAACAATTTCACCCCCTCCCCATTCCCACATATTCCGCCGCAATGCTCACCGCGATTTCTTCGGGCGTTTGGCTGTGGATGGGCAGGCCTATGGGGGCGTGGATGCGTTGGAGTAGCTCTTGTTTGACGCCCTCTGCTTTGAGCAGGGCAAACATTTGTCGGACTTTGGCTTTGCTGCCCAGCATGCCGAGGTAGTGGCAGGGGTGTTCTAAGAGTTGGCGGAGCACGGCGAGGTCTTCGTCGTAGCGGGTGGTCATGATGAGGATGGCGATGTTTGGTTTGTGGGGGATGTGCTGTTGTATGTCGTTGTAGGCAACCTGTCTGAGGGTAGCGGGCAGTTTGCCTTGGAGGCTGTGCAGGAGTTTGGGGCGGTTGTCTAAGAGGTGTACGCGGCATTGGAGGAAGTCGAACAGTCGTGCCGTGGCCTGGCCTACGTGACCGGCGCCAACGATGTAAACTTCGCGGGCAGCGCTGAGGCTTTCTTCGTATTGCCAGTCGGTTTCGCTGTAGCAATAGTTCTCCAACTGGCGCGGGCCGGACTGCGACAGCAACTCCGGACCTTTGGGCGTGATGCGAATTTTCCAGGGCCTTTCCTCCTCGCAGGCCCGGGAGATTTGTTCAAAGAGTTGGAGGTCTTTTTCGGGCGTGAGGGGGATGAAGGCCACGGTTTGCTCGCCCGAGCAGATCATGCCGGAGCTGTGGGGAGCGTCTTTGCGGTGCGTTTGGCGTTTGGCGAAAGCTTTTAAATTTTTCTGTTGCAACAGCGCTTTGGCTTCATTACTCAGATTCAACTCCATGAGCCCGCCGCCGATGGAGCCGACGGGGGCACCCTCTGCCGTAACCAGCATTTTGAAGCCGTGGCGGCCCGGCGAGCTGCCCTTGCTTTCGATGACGAGCAGCAGATAGAGCGCTTCGCCATTTTGTAGTTTTTCTGCGATGTCTTTCCAAATCATAGCTGCAAATTACCGAAAAGCGTTTCACTCAGCGCGTAGTAAATGGCCATGAGGGCCGAAAAAACCGCACTGGCCGTGAAGCGCCAACGCAGGGCAATGGCGTTTTGGATGAGATAATTGGCCAGCAGGGAAATGGGGATGTTTGCTACAAAAGACCAAAAACCAATCTCCAACAAATGCCAACCGATATCCGCCCACTGCCGCGAGAAAATTTTGATGAACAAAAGATGGCGCGCAATCCAAAGTGGGTTGAAGTACAGCATGGCCCAGGCCGCTTTGGCAAACCCTTTTTTGAATCCTTGTACCTTCTCTGTTTTCTTTTCTATCCAGGCAAAATAAGGCGGGATTTCCCAGGTGTAAAAAGTGGCGCCCACCAGCGATATGCCGAGGAGCCGCAGCACGGAAAACTGCCCGAGCAGGAGCGCTGCGATGGTGTCTCCAATGGCGTAGATGAGGAAGGTGATGCGCTTCATGCCTGCTCTTCGTGTATGCTTTGTTTTATCTCTGCCATCCTGAGCACTTTTTCCGGTGTGAAGGGAGCGTCGAACTGCATGGGCGCATCGGGGCGATAGGCCTTGATGGCGTTGAGGATGGCAAAATAAGCGCCTATGCCGTACATGAGGGGAGGTTCGCCTACGGCCTTGGATTTGAAGATGGCCGCTTCGGGCTCAGCTCCGATTACGGGGGTGATGTCTATGCGGCGGGGCGCGGCGAAAATGTCTGGCACCTTGTAGGTCGAGAGCGCATTGGAGCGCAGGCGGCCCTGCTCGTCATAGACCACCTCTTCCATGCACATCCAGCCGAGGCCCT
>JALVES010000409.1 GCA_027030635.1 Saprospiraceae bacterium
TGTTTTCCAACACCAAAGCACTATCCAAAGCGGAGCAGCCGTTGAGCGTGTCGGTCAACAGGAGTTCATACAGACCGGCCATTTGCACTTCAAGGCTGTCGGCATTGCTCACGACATTTCCGTTGAGACTCCATTGGAAGGTATAACCGCTGGCGCTTGTATCTGCATGAAAAAGCCAAAGCGAGGACTGCAGACAGTTGAGCACAGCCGTGTCGGGCAGAGCGGATTGAGGCGCGGTAAAATTTGCCGAAAGGCTGACAAAAATCGTATCCGAACAGCCCGTTTCCAAAAAAGTGTTCGCAAAGAAATACAAGCCTGCGCTGTCTGCCAGAGCTGCCGAAGAATCTGCTCCCTGCAGGATATGACCGTCTGTCGTTTGCCAGCTGTAGTCGAAAGTGCCGAGGGTGTCGGCCCAGACGGCTTCGAGCCAAACTTCGGGATGGACACAAGTCAAAGTCTGCAAAACAGTGCTATCCACGGCAGAGGAAGGCGCTCGAAAATCTTCGAGCACGAGGACTGAAACAGAATCGCTGCAACCCTGTAAAGTATCTGTTACCAGCAATTGGTAGCTGCCTGCCGAATCCACGAGCAAGGTATCGGCCAGGGGATCGGACAGGATGTGCCCATTTGTGGTTGTCCATTGAAAAAGGAGTGTGGAAGGCGTGGAGGCCGAGCCGTCGAGTATGCCTTGCGGCAAATAACAGTTCAAGGTCAGCGTATCCGCTTGTACGATGGCCTGGGGGCTTTGGGGGTCTTGCAGCACCTGCACGGAGTCCATATCCGTACAACCGCTGTTTGCATCGCTGAGCAACAGGTAATACACGCCCGGCTCGTCAACCTGCACATTGGCCTGAGCGGGGTCGCTGAGGATGTTTCCATTGGAAGTCATCCACAGGAAGGAAACACCCGCTCCGCTTACATTGGCCGAGCCTTGTAAGGTGATGGCCGGCTGAAGGCAGGAAAGCGTATCGGGAGGGGCGATGAGCACTTGCGGATCAGAGGGGTCTGCCACGACCAGCGTGCTTGCCGTGGCAGTGCAGAGCGAGGTTGCAGACTGGTAAGTGATGGTCAGGGTATAGGTGCCGGGGGCGTCTATCAGGGGCATCAGGCTGTTGGCGCCCGAGACGATGTGGCCATCGGCGGTCGTCCATTGATAAGTGATGCCCGGACCCGAAGAGGAAGCGGAGGCATCTATGGTGATTTGCGGGTTGCTGCAAGACAAGGGCAGGATAAAAGGGGCTATGGCCTGCAACTGAATGAGTTCGACTGTCATTTCATCCGTCTGGGTACATATCGGATTGAGCACCAGGTCGTCTAAGGCAAAATCATTCCCGATGAATAGAGCGCCGCCCTGGCTGACGATACACAGGTCTATGGTAGATGTATTGCCCACATTAAATTGCTGCGAGAAGGGCGTCCAGGAGCAAAAATCATTGCCCAGCCCAAAGACCGGCCCCACCAACTGCCCGTTGACGGAAATCTGCAACTGGGCCGGGGAAAGGGGAATCAGGGTCGTTGCCCAAAAGCTAAAGAGGTAGTCGCTGTTGGGCGTTACGGAAATGGTTTGGCACCAGACGTTTTCGCCCGGAGTTGCACCTCCATTGACGACCAGAGACATGCCCATGCCGCTGGTGTGGTCCACACAATCCGGAAAATTCGACCAGACCAGAGCCGGAGAAGTCGTTACCGAGTAGGTGCCATTGACGGAGAGGTCGTTGGGGGCATAGGTATAATCGGAGGTAAAGCCCGCATTGCCCTGCTCAAAATCGCCATTGGCAATGAGGTTTACATCGGTCTCTACGGAAGAGGCCGTGAGTTGATAGGTGGTGGTTTGATTTACCAAAGCCGTGGGCGTCAGGGAAAAAGGGTCGCTCAGGCCCGCAGCAGGACTCCAGCTATAGCTCAAAACCGGCC
>JALVES010000410.1 GCA_027030635.1 Saprospiraceae bacterium
AGGCAAAGCCGTATTTTTCCTGCAATTCTTTGATGAGATTCAGCACACGGGCCTGTATGCCCGGGTCGAGGGCAGAGACGCATTCGTCGCAGATGAGCAGTTCGGGTTGCATCAGCAGGGCGCGTGCAATGGCTATGCGCTGGCGCTGCCCGCCGGAGAAGGCGTTGGGATGGCGTTGCAGATGCTCGCTTTCCAGTCCGACTTCCCGCAGCATGGCGGCAGCTTTTTTCAAAGCTTCTTGGCGGTTTCCGGCCAGGCGGTGGTAGAGGAGGGGTTGTGTGAGCGCCCGGGCGATGTTGTGGCGGGGATTGAGCGTGCTGTAGGGGTCTTGAAAGATCATTTGGTATTTGTAGCAGCGGCTTCGCCAGCTCTTGGGTGACAGAGCCAGCAAGTCGAGTGTGCCCCGGAAAAAACTTCCGCTTTCTGCGGGAATCAGCCGCAGCAGGGCGCGGGCGATGCTGCTCTTGCCGCTGCCGGAGGGGCCCATCAGTCCCAGCGTGCTTCGGGCGGGCCAGGCGGCGTTGAAATTTTCCACTACCCGTATTTTGTCTTTGCCTTCGCCATAGGAAATGCTGAGGTTCTCTATGCGGAAGGCAGCTGTACTGTCCGTCTCTTTTTGGAGGGAAGCGGGGCTGCGTCTGAGCGCTGTGTGTAGTTCTTTCAAACCCTCTTCCGGCCATTGGTTGCCGGATTTTTCAAAGAGGGCCCAAACGTCTTCCGCTTCCGGCAGGCGGTGTAGTTTTTGGTTGGCAGGCGGGCGTGAAGCGATGAGCAGAGCCGTATAGGGGTGTTGCGGACGGGCAAAAACTTCTTCTACGGGACCTTCTTCCACGCAGCGCCCTTGCTGCAGAACCATGACGCGATCGGCAAGGCGCTTCACCAGAGCCATGTCGTGGGTGATGAAGAGCATGGACAGTTGCAGGCGCTCTTTGAGGGATTCCAAGAGTTTGAGAATTTCGTCTTCGGTGGTGCGGTCCAGAGCGCTGGTGGGCTCATCGGCGATGAGCAGGGAGGGCTGCCCTGCGAGGGCCAGGGCAATCATAAAGCGCTGTTGCTGCCCACCGGAGAGCTGATGGGGCCAGGCTTTTAACAGGCGTTCTTCGGCGGGGAGTTGCACCTGTTCGAGTAGCTCTTGCAGGCGCTGTTGCAGGGCTTGGCCGGAAATCTGCTCGTGCAGGCGGATGGCCTCTGCCAGTTGTTCGCCGCAGCGGAGGACGGGGTTCAGGGCGCGGGCCGGATTTTGGAATATCATGCCGATTTCCCGCCCGCGGAGCCGACGCCAGCCTTTTTCGGATAGAGAAGAGAGCTCTATGCTTTCGCTTTCCTTCGGGTAGTAGCTCATGCGTCCGTGCAGTTCGCACTTTCCTTTCGTTTGGCGAAAGCCCATGAGCGCCAGAGCTGTAGTGGATTTTCCCGCGCCCGATTCGCCGACCAGCGCCAGGGTTTCGCCCCTTTGCAGTGAAAAGGAAAGCCCTGCTACGGCGGGCACCTTTTCCCCTCCACTGAGGAAGCTGATGTGCAGGTCTTCAACGGAGAGGTGCAGCGGCATAGGGCTTGGGATTGGTGAGTTTTGCCGGAGAAATCGTCAATGGACGCGATCGCCGCGCAGGGCCATTTTTTTCATGAGCCCGGCTTCGTATTCGAGAAATTCTTTCCAGCGGGCATCTACTTTTTCGCGGGGAAAATAACGCCTGGCCAGCTCGAGGAAGAGGCGGTAATGCCCGGCTTCCGAGACCATGAACTGATGATAAAAATCCCGCAATTTTTCTTCTTTGAGATAGAGCGAAAGCAGGCGGAAGCGCTCGCAGGAGCGGGCCTCGATCAGGGCGCAGGTGAGCAGCTCGTCGAGGAGCTTTTCGTCTCGCCCCAGGCCCTTGCGGGCAAAGGCCTTGAGGCCGTTGACG
>JALVES010000411.1 GCA_027030635.1 Saprospiraceae bacterium
GAAACAATCGCCGCCGTAATCGAAAGAACAAAGTTAGACTTGAATGCCTTCTTACTTTAGTCATCCAAAAGACATAAATGTCCTTTGGGGAAGCATCTATACATTTTTATACGTTATACTTTTGCAATGGTTCATTAATTTTTTGACCACCTGCCTCCTTTGGAAAACAGGTTGTCAAGTTGAACCAGCTTAAAAATCCGCGGAAACCCGCGTCATCCGCGTCATCCGCGTTCTATCATGTTATTATTGCCGGTCTTAATGAACTTTTTGTAAAACAGCTTAATCAAAACATCTTCTTATGAAAATTTCCGCAGCTTTCGCCCTCTTCTTCTTCTTCTTTTTGCCATTCATATTGTTGTCTCAATCTTCTGAAAAGGAAAACAAGCTGGACTCCAAAATAGAGCGGGTTACCGTTTTCTTCAAGGGCGCCCAGCTCGTGCGCGAAGCATCCTGCCATTTGCCGAAAGGCAAATCAGTCTGGCTTGTGGAAGGTCTTTCACCTTACATCAATAAAGCCAGCCTGCAAGTGCGGGGCGAAGGAGATTTTACCATTCTGGGCATCCACCTGCGTCGCAACCTGATGACAGAACAAACGCGCTCTGAAAAAATTAAAAAAATAGAAAAAGAGATTGAATTGTTGAAAGACAGCCTGGAATACCTCAATGCCGAATGGGAACTCGTGCAGGAGGAGCAGCAATTTTTAGAGCAAAACCGCAGGATCAGCGGAGAAAACACCTCTTATAGTTTGGAGGACTTGCGTCAAATTCGGGATTATTACATGCAGCGTATGGAGGCGCTCTCCGCTGCCCGTCTCCGCATCAGCGAGCAGCGAACAGGCTTAAACATGCGCCTGGAAAAATACAACAAACAACTCAGCGAGCTTGCCGATCGCCCTGTTGATGTGGGTAGCAACGAACTTATCATCGAGCTCAAGGCCGGACAGCCTCTGCAGGCCCGTTTTGAAATTTCCTACCTGGTCGAAAATGCAGCCTGGTTTCCGACCTATGATGTGCGTGTGAAAAGCATAGAGGAGCCTTTGAGGCTGGTCTATCAGGCCAACATGCAACAAAACACCCGCGAAGATTGGGAGCAGGTGAAGCTGGCCTTTTCCAACGCCCGCCCCAACCTCTCCGGCCAGGCGCCCGACTTGTTGCCTTACCGGCTTCGTTACGGTGCGCGGAGGCCTTCTCCTTACAGAACTGCTTACAGCGATGGCATTTTGAGAGGCTATGTCAGAGATGCAGACACAGGCGAGCCGCTTATTGGTGCCAACATACTCATTACAGGCAGCAGCATAGGTACGATAACGGATTACGATGGCTATTACGAGCTGCCCCTGCCGGCTTCGGTTTCGGGCATTGAAGTTTCCTATGTGGGATATTCCACCCAAAGAGTTTCCGGCATACCCTCTCAGGGCGGGCAGATTAACATTGATTTGTCGCAAGGAGGTGTTCTCTTCGAAGAGGTTACAGTACGTGGGGCGAGGAGTGATGCAACACATGGTTATATAGCTGGCAGCCGTGCAGAAAATGCCAGGAAAAAAGATAAGGAAAGCAATGTCAATCAGGTCGAAGCCATTTTTAACACGACTTCTGTGGAGTTTGAGTTGGAGGAGCCTTATTCTGTGCCTTCCGGCAAATCGCAGTTGAAGTTGGATTTGGAGCAGTTGGAAATTCCGGCAAGCTATGTGTATGAGACCACCCCTAAATTGGATGAGACGGCCTATCTTCTCGCCTATGTGGAAGACTGGCGCAAGTACAATCTTCTGGACGGTGAGATGCGTCTGTATTTCGAGAATACTTTTACGGGCCGCTCGGTTTTAGATTTGAGCGAGGCGGGCGACACCCTGGAGCTTTCTCTGGGCCGAGACGAAGG
>JALVES010000412.1 GCA_027030635.1 Saprospiraceae bacterium
AAATCAGAGCAAAAAAAAGTAATTTTTTTGCTTCCATTTGTAACTTTTTTGACTTTTCACGGTGCCGACAGGTGCCGCACAGAGCGATTTGCTTTTCGGGTGCCCTGCTTTTTTTTTAAAATTTTGCAGCTAAAATTTCAAAATTTAGTTTCTGTATTTTCAAAATTTAGCTCCCGAAATTTCAAAATTTGGCTTATCTTAGCCCGTGAAACAACATAGTTCTTATGGGTTTTATCAAGCGTCATTTGGAAAAAGCGATAACTGCATCGCGCACTTATTCCCCTGTTTTGGGGGTAACAGGGCCTCATGGTACGCTAATCAGGCCGTGGTATGCTGCGGGGCAGTAACTCTTTTTTATTCCTGCTCTTTTTGCACCAATTGAAAGCCGTTTCCATGGATGTTGACGATTTCCAGGGAGGGGTCTCTTTTGAGGTATTTGCGCAGTTTGGTGACGAAGACGTCCATGCTGCGGGCGGTGAAGTAGTTGTCGGCGCCCCAGATTTGGGTGAGGGCGATGGAGCGTGGCAGCACTTCGTTGAGGTGTTGGGCAAAGAGGCGCAGGAGGTGTGATTCTTTGGGGGAGAGTTTTTCCTTGTGTTCTTCGTCTGTTCCCGGCATATAGGTGAGGATGCGGGTGGGGTAGTGGAAGTGGAATTTCCCGAAGTAGTAATCATCCCGGGCGTCTTCTTTTTTGGAGACGATGCCCTGGCGTTTCAGGATGGCCTGGATGCGATAGAGGAGTTCTTCGGAGTTGAAGGGTTTGGAGATGTAGTCGTCGGCTCCGAGTTTGAATCCCTGGAGGACGTCTTCCTTCATGGATTTGGCCGTGAGGAAGATGATGGGGATGTTTTGGTCAATTTCGCGTATTTCGCCGGCCAGTTCGAAGCCGTCTTTTTTTGGCATCATGACGTCGCAGATACAGAGGTCGTAGCGGTCTTTATTTTTCATGAATTCCCGCAGGCCTTCTTCTCCATCGGTGGCGAGATCGACTTCATAGTCGTTGATCTCTAAGTAGGAGCGCAGTACGTCGCCGAAGTTTTGGTCATCTTCTACGAGGAGGATATTGTACTTTTTCTCTGACATAGGACGGAGTTTTGTAAGTGTGATTTTGCGTTTGGATGAATCCGGTTTTTAGGGAATTGCTAATGGTTAAACGGCAAAAACAGGGTAAAAGTACTACCTTTTTCCGGTTTGCTTTGCACGCTGATGTGGCCTTTGTGGGCATCTGTGATGGCTTTGACATAGGCCAGGCCGAGGCCGAAGCCTTTGACGTCGTGCCGGTTGCCGGTATGGATGCGGTAGAACTTATCGAAGATGTGTTTTTGTGCTTCTTTGTTCATGCCGAGGCCTTTGTCTCTGACGATGATTTCAACGCCTTTCCCCCTGTTGCGTGTAGCGATGCGGATGTCCGGTTTTTCGGGAGAGTACTTGTTGGCGTTGTCTAAGAGGTTGTGGATGATGTTGGTGATGTGGGTGGCATCGGCTTTGATGCGGTCGTTTTCGGCTTTGAGGTCCATGGTGATGTGGCCTCCTTTTTTTTCTACCTGGAGGGAGATGTTTTCCACGGCTTTGCGTATGAGGTCGTGCAGATGGACTTCGGTGAGTTTGAGGTTGAAGTCCGTTTTGTCGAGTTTGGCTATTTGCAGGACTTTTTCGACCTGCTCGTTCATGCGGCGATTTTCCTGTTTGATGATGTCTGCAAAGCGTTTGACTTTTTCGGGATTGCCGGCGATTTTGGGGTTGGTGATGGAGTCGGTGGCGAGGGAGATGGTGGCTATGGGCGTTTTGAACTCGTGGGTCATGTTGTTGATGAAGTCGGTTTTCATCTCGGAGATTTTCTTTTGCCGGAAGATGGTCAATACCGTATAGGCAAAGGAGAGAATGATGATGGCGATGAAGGCGATAGAGGCCATGAGGGTGTTCCAGATAGAAGACCAGATGAACTGTTTTTTTTGCGGGAAGAAGACGATCAATTCCCCCGGGGGTGCGGTTGCGCCCTGGTCGAAAAGGGGGACTTTGTACTTGGATTGGCGGAGGTTGTCGAAGCCCGGGCCGATGATTTGCTCGGGTTCGGCGATGAGGAAGCCTCCGTCGGCGAGGATGAAATTTTTCTTGTCGTTGGCATAGACGCCATAGTGGAAGGGGATGTCAATTTCGTATTTGCGCAGGGTGCTTTTGATGAGGGTGTCTAAGAGGGGCAGGTCAATGCGTTCGGCAAGGGGCAGTTGATTCAGGCCTTGGAAGTAGTCCTTTTGGGTGAGGGCCTGCATGGCTCGCGTTACCTGGCATTTTTCGCAATGGCAGCCATCTGTGCCTGTAAGCAGCTGGATGAGTTCTTCGGGGGAGTAGTTCTTTTTGGGTTTAAATCCGGAGGGCAGGGGGGTGTGTTGATGGACGAGTTGCCCGTCGGCATGGGAGCTGTCTGTGTGTGTACCTCCCTGATTGAGGAAGTTGTTTACGAAGCCGTTGTTGACGTAGTTGCTGAGTTTTTCCCATTCTTTGAGTTCCAGGTCGCCGGCCACTTCGTTGAGGGCAGCCATGACGTTTTTATCGAATCGCTGTTCGTTGAGGCGGAGGGAAGAGTTGATCCAGGAGGCCTGCAACCAACTCAGGCCAATCATGGCGAGGGTCATAATGCCTATGAGGATGTGTATAATTTTTTTATTCATCTCAGGGTATATACTCAAAGCAAGCTCGTTTGAATGGCGCAAGTTGACCAAACGCCTGAGTCAGGGAGCCTGGGTATGGCAAGCTGTGGATGCGCGCATAAATAACGCGGATTTTTCACTTTCCGATGCAAAAATTCGAGAAAATATTATCCAACAGGTCGTCGGCTGTGATTTCTCCCGTGATTTCGCCGAGGTGGTGCAGGGCCTGACGGAGCTCCCAGGCGATGAGGTCGGAGGTGAGGTTTTGTCGGAGTCCTTCTTTGGCTTTCGCCAAATGCTGCTCTGTGCGGCGCAGGGCTTCGAGCTGTCGCAGGGAGGAGAGCATGGGGCTTTCGAGCAGGCTTTCGTCTTTTACGATGAGGTGGTAGAGCTCATCGGCGAGCCGGCGCACGTCTTCTTTGTCGTGGGCGGATATGGAGATGATTTTGGCTTTGCCCTCATGGGCGTTTTCTTCTGTGAGCGTGGAGGGCAGTCCGGGCAGTTTCAAGGCATGCTCGCAGAGGTCTTTTTTGTTGGCGACGACCAGCAAGTAAAGGCCCGGGCGGCAGAGTTTTTCCAGGTCGCGGCTGACGTCTTCGGCAGAGAGTTCATTTTGGTCATAGACATAAATTAGGATTTGGGCGGTGGAGATTTTTTCTAAGGTGCGCTGTACGCCTATGGCTTCGATTTGGTCGCCGGCTTCGCGCAGGCCGGCGGTGTCTATGAGTCGAAAGGCGAGGCCGTGGATGTCGAGCACTTCTTCGATGGTGTCGCGGGTGGTGCCCGGAATGTCGGAGACGATGGCCCTTTCTTCCTGCAGCAGGGCGTTGAGCAGGGTAGATTTTCCGGCATTTGGCCGGCCGGCGAGTACGGTATGGACGCCTTCGCGTATGGCGTTGCCGAGGGCAAAGCTCTTGATGAGATGCCCGATGCGCGTGCTTACGCGCTCCAACATTTGCCGAAAGGCAGAGCGATCTGCAAATTCCACATCTTCTTCGCCGAAGTCCAGTTCGAGTTCGAGCATGCCGGCGAAATGGATGAGTTCTTCGCGCAGGGTGGCGATTTCGGAGGATACGCCGCCCTTCATTTGCCGAAAGGCCAGGTCGTGGGCCGCTTTGGAGCGTGAAGCGATCAGGTCGGCGACGGCTTCGGCTTCGGTGAGGTCCATTTTGCCGTGATAGAAGGCACGCAGGGTAAACTCTCCGGGCTGTGCGAGGCGGGCACCGAGGCGGGTAAACAGGTCGAGCAGGCTTCGGATGATGTAGGGGGATGCGTGGCAGGAAATTTCGACGGCGTCTTCGCCGGTATAGGAATGGGGCGCGCGAAAAACAGAGAGCAACACCTCGTCAATGGGCTGTTTTTGTTCGTCTTTGATGGTGCCGAAATGCAGGGTGTGGGAGGGCTGCTTTGAGAGCTTCTTTCCGTAGAAGCACTGCTGTGCAATAGCTATGGCGCCCTTTCCGGACATGCGGATGAGTGCGATGGCGCCGGTGTTGCTACCCACGGGTTGTGGCGTGGCCAGAGCTATGATGGTGTCTTCCAGGTTTGTCATGCAGGGGCAGAAACGATACTTGTCGCCCTTTTGGCGTAGGTTTGTTCAGCAGCTTGTTGCGTTGCTGTCTCAGGCTGTGGTTTTCTTTCTTTTTCGCGGCGTTTTAAACAGTTCGACGATTTGTTTTTTGTTGAGGAAACCCCAGTCTTCGAATTGAGCTGAGACGAACTTCTTGATGTCCTGGTAGTCTTTGCTGCGTTTGTCGGTAAAGGTTTTGAGGCATTTTTTGACGAATTTCATGGAGGTTTCGCCGAGCAGGTGGTTGAAGCGCTCGTTGACGAAGATTTCCATGTAGGGTGTGAAGTGGCGGCTGATTTCGAAGAATTGGGGGTAGTCCCGGGGTTCGAGTTTTTCGATTTCGTCTTTGAAGCGGGCCAGTACGGCGTAGCGCAGGCATTCGTTGATGGGTGAGAGGCCTTCGTGGCGGTCGTAGAACTCCTGGAGGTCTTTTTGGAAGCCGGTGTCTGTGTAGCCGTTTTTGTGTAGTTTGAGCATGAGCTCGTAGTAGGCGGGCAGTTCGTCTTCGACTTTGGGGTCGAGTAAGGCGGCTGCGCGTTGGTCTTGTACTTGCCCGGGGACGGGTTTTTCGAGATAGAGCTCGCGCAGGAAGTCGAACCAAATTTCTTCGAAGCCGGGCATGTCTTTGCGCAGTTTGGTAAAGACTTTTTGCAGGGCCTTTTTGACCTTGTCGTCGTAGTCGAAGAAGAGGGCAAAGAGCATGCTTATCTGGAGATGCTCGGGCGTACCCTGGAGTTCTTTGTTTTCGGCCAGGGCGAGCAGGGGGGCGATGAGTGAGCTGTTGTCGGCGCCATCCAATTGGATGCGGTAGCGCAGGAAGTTTTTGAGGTTGCTGCCGAGGAGTTTTAATTCGTTGAGGGATTGGGGGAAATCGGCCGTGAGGTAGTTGGCGTTGGCGAATTGTCTGGCATAGCGGTGCAGGCCGAGGCGCCGTGAACGGATGTCGCGGTAGCGGTCCGTTTTTTGCATTTCGAGGTATTTGCGCACTTTGGGGTTGGCGAAGCTGTTGATGAGGTTGGTTACCCAGATTTGGGAGCTAAGCGCAAAGCCTATTTGAATGGATTGGCCGATGCGTTTTTTGAGGATGTCGAAATTGGCTGAGTTGACGATGGCTTCGAGCACGTTTTTGAGGTGTTCCTGCGGGCGGGTGTACATGACGGTGTCGGGCGAGATTTCGCCCCGCAGTACGGCATAGCCGAGGAGGCGCGGGAGGAAGACGCCTTCGTATTCTTCTTTGAGGAGCTCGCGTTCGAGGGCGATGAGTTGCAGGGGGTGATGCATGGCCACTTCGGCGTGCAGTTCGGCCAATTGGGGTTCGAAGGCATCGCGCAGGGCCTGATAGAGCTCTTCTTCTTCCTCTTCGAGGTATTGGGCGAGGATGTCGGAGTTTTGGAGTTGAGTGGCTATGGCTTGTGCGCGCTCGAGATATTTGGGATCTAAGGCTTGCATGATGAGTTTGTTTATATGAGGAGGCTTGGTTATTTCAAGCCACTTTGGTTTGGGAATATTCAGACAAAAAAGTCAGGAAAAGCGCAGCTTTCCCTGACTTTTGCCGGAGGGGATGACCTTCGGCGTATCCGGCATGTATTTTCGGAGGTTGAGCTCCGAAGCATGGTATTAGCTTTCTGAAGTAGGTTCTTCAGTAGTTGCTTCTTCTGCCTGTTCTTCTTCGGCAGGGGCGTCTGCGGGTGTTTCAGTTGTTTCTGCAGCGGCCTCTTCTGCATTTTCAGCAGGAGTTTCTTCAGTTGCCGTTTCGGCTGAAGTTTCTTCAGCTGTGGCTTCGGCTGCGTTTTCGGCCGGAGTTTCTTCCTCGGCGGGTGCTTCTTCTTCAGCCGGTTTTTCCGTGATAACGGGGGCTTTGCCGGCGAGTTTGGCGTGATAAGCTGCTGTTTCCTCGGCGGCTTTTTGGCGGCGTTCGGCGATTTTGGCTTCTTTGGCGTCAATCCATTCCTGAAGCATTTTTTCGGCCTGTTCTTCCGTCAGGGCGCCTTTTTGGACGCCGCGCATGAGGTGTTTTTTATAGAGCACGCCTTTGAAGCGCAGGATGGCCCTTGCGGTGTCTGTGGGTTGGGCTCCTTTCATTAGCCATTCGTAGGCGCGGTCGCGGTCCAGTTCGATGGTGGCCGGCTTGGTCATGGGGTTGTAGGTGCCGATTTTTTCGATGAAGCGGCCATCGCGCGGTGCGCGCGAGTCGGCCACAACGATGTGGTAGAAGGGCTGCTTTTTGCGCCCCTTTCTCTGTAAGCGGATTCTAACTGACATGTTAAAATTTTCTTGGTTCAACCATACCCGTTTACTCTCATGAAGAGACGGCGGGCTTTTAACGCGGCGCAAAGATAGGAGAATATTTGGAATGGGGAGGGTTTTTTGGGGAGTTTTTTTTGAGGGGAGGGCGAGGTGATATGTGGGAGCATTGTTCACTGCAGACATGTCATGTCTTATAGACATGACATGTCTCGCGCGCGCGCACGCGCGCACACACGCACGCGCGCGCGAGAGTGCCCCCCACCCCAGGTAAATTCCACCCCCTTTCTGTCCTTTCCCGCATTGCGGAGATTCCCTTATCTTTGCCTGAAATTTTGTAGGACCAAGAAGATTTATCCATGTCAAACCAAACGGAGCACTTGATCTCCGGGATTCAGCAAGTGGGCATTGGTGTGCCCGATGTACATGAAGCCTGGAAGTGGTATCGCCAACATCTCGGCGTCAACATTCCCATTTTTGAAGAGCGGGCTGAGGCCAATCTCATGCTGCCTTATACCGGCGGAAAACCACATCATCGCCACGCCATCCTTGCCATCAACGGCCAGGGCGGGGGCGGGCTGGAAATCTGGCAATATACCTCCCGCAAGCCGCAGCCGCCAGGCTTTGAAGTGCAGTTGGGCGACCTGGGCATCAACATGATCAAGTACAAGAGCCGCAACATCCGCAACTCGTATGATTTTTTAAAGAGCAAAGGGACAGAGCTGATGGGCGACCTGACTGCCGCGCCTTCCGGCAAAAAGCACTTCTACCTCAAAGACCGCTACGGCAACTGGATAGAGCTGATCGAATCCAAAGAGTGGTTTCACAAAAACGGCGACCATTCCGGAGGCGTCTATGGGGTAGTCATTGGCGTGAGCGATGTGGAGCGGGCTTTGCCCCTGTATCGCGATATCCTCGGCTACGATGTGGTGGTGTATGACGAGGAAGGAACTTTTGAGGACTTCAGCGAAATCCCCGGAGGCCGCGGGCGCTTCCGCCGGATGCTGCTGGGCCACAGCGAGGCACGCAAAGGCAGCTTCAGCCCCATGCTGGGCGATACCGTGATCGAACTGGTGCAAAGCTTAGACCGCAAGCCCCGCAAAATCCTGGAAAATCGCTATTGGGGCGACCTGGGCTACATCCATCTCTGCT
>JALVES010000413.1 GCA_027030635.1 Saprospiraceae bacterium
GGCATCGGTGTAATCGCCGGCGCCGGCCTCCACCGTATATTCAATCAAAGGCACCTCATTCACCGGCGGCACTTTAAACCGCCAGGCCACGGCTGCAGAGCGACCGCCCTCCACGGTAAAATGCCTGTTGAAGTCGGGATTGTCCAGCCACTTGTAAACGGGCACGGAGTTCAGCGGATTCACCATTTGCAAGACGGCATTGCCGCTGAGGGTTTGCTTGCTGAGGTTGACCACCTTGGCCGTAAATTCGATCTCATCGCCCTCGCGCAGGAAGCGGGGCGGATGAGGCACGATCATCAGGTCTTTTTGCGTAACCAGCTCGCGGGTATCCAAAGCGTATTTCAAATCAGGCGTATGAGCAAAGAGCTGAAACTTCCAGCGCGTCAGGGCCTCGTTCATCTTAAAACTCAGGATGATGCGCCCATCGGCATCGGTGCGCAAATCGGGCATGAAGAAGACCGTTTCGTCGAGGTTCTCGCGCACGGCAGGGGGTTGGGGAGCGGGGGCTTCCTGCTCCGGTGCCTGAGGTTTTTCTCCTGCTGCGGAAGGAGGCGACGGCGGAGCCGCTTCAAGCCCTGCTGAATCGGCAACCTGCATATCTTCAGGCGGAGCCGCCTCAGCCACATGCCCTTCCTTACGCAGCACGGCTGCGGAGACAGAATATGCGTCTCTCTCATAAAGTGCCAGCGTCCTTCCATAGCTATGCCATTTGAACCAATTCAGTTGGCGGTAAGTCCGACTTACTCTGATGTAGCTTCCGGTATGTCGAGAACTCAGATTCCGCATGTTCAATCGGCTATAGCCCGGCGAGCTCAGCGTATTTTGCACGTAAGTGCGCTCCGGCCATACGCGGAAATCCCAGGGCTTGGGCACGAAAGCATCTAAGGAGGCATCGTACATGGTGGCCACCATTTCGGCGGCCACTTTTTCGCCCTTCGGGCCGCTGATGGCTATTTCCCAGCTTTCGTCCTGGCCGGGCAGCAGTTTATCGCGAAAGCTGCGGTACTCCACTTTGAGCTTCTTGTTCGTCCAGGGCACGATCAGGGTTTGATAGTCGTGATAAGACCTGTTTAGGGCGGCATAGTGCAACATGTATTGCAGGTTGCCGCGATCGGCCTCTTCGATTTTCCGGCGGAAGTTGCGCAGGCCCTGTACGGTTGTCCATTCCCGGGAGAGGAGTTTTCCGTCGCGCTCAAACTCGAGCAAAACGGGGAGTTTATCTAAGGAAGTGCCCACATACCAGGAGGCTTTTTCGCCGGGTTCACAGGGGCACTGAGGGCCGAGTGTCCAGGCTATGGAAGGTTGCGGCAGCAGGCCCTTATCGGTATTGTACAGCTTGAGGTATTGCTCCCGCTGCACGGGCGTTCCAAACTTGTCCTGAGTGGTGATGCGCAGGCGATAAACGCCGGCAGGGAACAGCACTTTGGGCAGGAAAAGCTCCTGCGACTTTTCCGTATCAAAAGAAGCGCTGAAGAGCTCCCTCTGCACCTCCCATTTTGAGGGCGTTCCCTCATCGCGATAAGCGTATTGCGGGAATTTCTTCAAAAACTCCTCCCTGCTCATCGGCCAGAGGTCGGGCTCTTCCCAATAGCGCCTTATCAGCGGGCGTCCGGGCGCTTTGAGCAGTTCCAACACCACTTTTCCTTTAGCCGGTTCGAACTCGCCCTGCAGGTTGGCGCTTTCGATTTTCAGCTTGCGCAACTCCTTGCTCTCCATTTGCTCGGGCAAGTCGGCGGAGATGCTCAGCGCCACGTAGCCCACCCGCACGGAAGTCTGCAGGCTGTGTGTCTCGCCGGTGATGTCGGTAACGTCTATATAGACCGTATAGGCAAACTCCGGCTTTTTGTCTTGCGGTATGCTTTTATCGGGCAA
>JALVES010000414.1 GCA_027030635.1 Saprospiraceae bacterium
TCACAACCCAACCACGCTTGAATACGGGCCTCTTAGCGTCTTTAATCCTCGAGACGAAAAGGAAACGGCTTTATGCCGCTGAAATAAGAGTTGCAGGGGAAAGAAGCTTTTAGCGTCCCTTCGGCTTCCCCTTCGACTCCACTTCCCTTCGACTCCGCTACCGCTCCGCTCAGGGAGCAGTTTCGCTCAGGGGGCAGCTCAGGGCAACGCTTAGCGAGAAATAAAAGCGTGATGAACGTAACGAACGTGATGAACGTGACGAACGTGACGGGTTTAGCCGGGAAAACTCACTACGGAGATCACGGTGCTCATGGAGTGTACACGGAGAGGTCATTTTCCATTTTCCATTTTTCATTCTCCAAAAAAAGAAGCCCGCTTGCGCGGGCTTCCTCACGGTTCTCATTTCAGAACAACCATTTTTCGGACAGTTGTTTCTTCCTCTGTTTCGAGTTTGTAGTAGAGGATGCCGGAGGCATTTAGGTCGCCGATGCTGATCTGGTGGTAGCCGCGGTCATACTCTGCGCTGATGAGGCGGAGTACTTTTCCGGAGGCATCTGTGATGGTCAGCTTAGTGGCGGAGGGCTTGGGCAGGTAGAAGCCGATGACGGTTTCTTCTTTAAAGGGGTTGGGGCTGTTTTGGTACAGCGTAAACTCCTTTGTTTGCATTTGGCCGTCTATGCTCAGGTGGACGTTGAGCAGGTCGTTGTTGGCGTTGTAGGCTTCGGCCTTTACGTAGCGCGAGCTGATGCTCAACATATCGCTCAACTTACCGGCAGTTTTGGCTTTGAATATCAGGCTGAACAGCAGCTGGTCGCGAAGATCAGTTGCTTCGCCTTCGGCCCGGCTTACGGTGATGGCGCCTTGATCGAGCAATGCCAGGCCGAGGTTCTCTTCGCCATAGGCGACCTCTGCCAATTCCAATGCAGCAGCGTCGAAGTCGAGGGTGAACTGATAGCCGGTAACTTCAGCCTGCCCGGCTACGAAGTCAACTTTGAATTTCTCGCCTGCTTTCACAGTGCGGTTGTCCACTGCGATGAGCATATCGCCGGCGATGGTGTTGAACTCCACGGCTTGGTCTGTGGCATTGGCCTGCACGCTGCCGTTGACATCGCCGATCTTCACGCCCACGAAGTTGGCATTGGGGTCGTCATTGGTGAGGTTGTTGTAGTTGATGACCTCAGGGAAAGTTTCCAACCAGGGATTCGCGGGGTCGGGGAACACATAGTCTGCATCCACAAAGCGCCAGGAGGTGTTGTCGGGGAAGCCCGACTCTACCAACAGAATCACTTTTTGCAGGGCTACGAGGTCGAGCGTGGAGATGCTGTGGCTGTTGTTGACATCGGCAGCGATCATTTGATAGGGGCTGTCCAAGAGGTCAATGCCGAGGATGTGGCGCATGATGATGACCATGTCGAGGGTAGAAACACCATTTAGCGGATTTTGATCCAGTCCCGGAGCGATGGTGTAGTCACCGCCCTGAGGCAGAGAAAAGCTGAAGAGCCCGTCGCTGCCGGTGGTCTGGCTGTACTGGCCGCCATTGACATCAACGACTACCTGGGCAACGGCCTGGTCTTCTTCGGTAGCGATTCTTCCGGCGACGATTGGAGAGCCTGTGCCCGGACAAGCATCCATGTTGTCCTGTACTTCGATGAAAGTAGCGCAGAAGTCCTGGTTGCCGGCGGCATCCGTTACCCACAATTCAACGGGCTGCTGGCCCAGGTCATCGCAGGTGAAGGTAATGCTAATGTCGTTTACATCCGGAGAGAAGCTCAGCTTCAGATCGCCCGGGCAGTTGTCAAAGCTGCCTGCATCGAAATCAGAAGCCCAGGTCTGTACCATGCCCGTTTGCATGATCTCAATGACGAG
>JALVES010000415.1 GCA_027030635.1 Saprospiraceae bacterium
CTGACGGTCTATCCCTTGCCCGTGGCCGATTTTGCCATGGCCTTGGATACGGGTTGCGCCAGCGTGTCGGTGGAGTTTCTCGACGGCTCTTACGGCAGCCCGCAAAACTGGCAATGGGATTTTGGCGATGGCAGTATGTACGCGGGTCCGCAGCCACCGGTACAGCTCTTTGAAGGCGATACCATGCCGATAACTTATACCGTGAGTCTGACAGTCAGCAATGCCTGTGGAAGCGATGAGGCCTCGGAGCAATTCACGGTTTATCCCGAAGAAGTGGAAGCTTTTTTCAACCTCAGCAATCAGCAGGGTTGTGCGCCCTTCACAGTGGAATTAGAGGACTTTAGTACGCCGGGTACGGTGGTGAGCTGGGAGTTTAGCGATGGAGGCACGGCTCAGGGGCCGCAGGTCTCCCACACTTTTGCAGAGCCCGGCATTTACGGCATCTGGCTTTTTGCGACCAATGCCTGTGCTGCCGATAGCACCTATGCGGAAATTACGGTTTTGGATTCGCCCGATCTGGCTTTTGCCGCTCAGCAGCCCGCCTGCGCGGGGCAGTCGGTTTTGTTCGAGAACCTCTCTCAAAATGCCGTGGGGTCGTATTTTGTCTTTCCCAACGGTGACACTACTTATTCAAATAACCCTTATTATACCTTTGAGCTTCCGGGAACCTATGAGGTCTGGTTGTACGCACAGCATCCTCTTACCGGCTGCGAGGCGAGCCTGAGCCAGTTTGTGAGCGTTCACGACTTGCCGGAGCCGCAGTTTGCCGCCGATGTGCAGGAGGGTTGCGTGCCTTTGCAAGTGCAGTTCATCAATCAGAGCCAGGGCGCCGATTTTTATCAGTGGCATTTTGGGGATGGAGCTGTTTCCGTGCAGGAGCAGCCGGCCTATACTTATACCGAAGCGGGGCAGTATCCCGTATCTCTGGTGGCCATCAGCTCTGAAGGTTGTGCGGATACGCTGTTGAATATGACCGTAGATGCCTGGCCGCGTCCGCAGTCTGATTTTGATTTAGTGTATGACGAAAGCGCCTGTGGCTTGCCGCTTTCTGTTCAGGCGTTTGATCTTTCCTCCGGCGGCGATGCCTATACCTGGACGCTCGACGGGCAGTTTATTTCTTCCCAGCCTTCGCCTGTTTTCGACATTGCTTTTGCAGGTATTCATCAGGTCATGCTGGAAGTGTCCAACATCTATGGATGCAGCGATGTGCATAGCGAAGAGGTAGAGTCTTTCGTTCAGCCCGTTTCGGATTTTGCTTTGGAAGGGGCTGCGGGCTGTCAGCCTTTTGTCTTAAGTCCCGTCAACTATTCCGTGGATGCCGATAGCTGGCTGTGGGATTTTGGCGACGGCACGCTCAGTACAGAGTTTAGTCCTGTCCACGTTTACGAGCAGCCCGGTGTTTACGACCTTTCTCTGGTGGTTTCCTACGCCAATCACTGTTTCGATACCCTGACTTTAGAGGCGGCTGTAGAGGTTTGGCCGCAACCGGAGGCAGAGATAGACTGGTCTTTGGACCCACCCGGGGAGCCTGCCGGTAGTGTTTTGTTTTCCAGCCTTTCGGCAAATGCAGACCACCTCAAATGGTTTTTTTCTGATGGGGAAACCTCTGTGGATTCAGTAACTGTTCATCGCTTTCTCGAAGCGGGGCCGGTACAGGTAGCTCTTTTGGTCTGGAATGACATGGGGTGTGTGGACACTGCCTATCTGGAGTTCACACCTCCTGCTTTTGGCAGTTTGTACGTGCCCAATGCCCTGTACCCGCGCCCGCAAGACGGAAGCGCCGGAGGCGCTGTTGAAGGCACGGCCCTCTTCAAACCCAGAGGCTTCAACCTCAAAGAATACCGCGTACAGGTATTCTC
>JALVES010000416.1 GCA_027030635.1 Saprospiraceae bacterium
ATCCCGGATGGGGAGCTTCTCTATGTGGCTGCCTCGAATGGCCAGTTGCTGCGTTCGGAAGACGAGGGGCAGAGTTTTGTCTCAGTCTCCTTTTTTCAGGGCAAAGATGTGGTCAGCCTTTTTGCACATGGTCAAAACTTTTATGCCCTGGCTCGTCAGGGAGAAACGGCCGGGCTTTATGTGTCGGACTCATCAGGAGGCGGATGGACTTTGCTGAGCGAAATGCCGGCGACAGCCAATGCTTCTTTGGCCGCCGATTTTGATGAGCAGAATGAGCAGCTCTATGTAAGCGCTGAGGGTGGCTTATACCGTTTTGATTTCAATACGCTTGCATGGGAAGAAGTTTTGCAGGCTTTTGATCTTGGAGCGGTTTTGGTGAGTGCCAATGAAACTGTTTTCGCCGGAGGTCTGCGCATAAACGGTTTTTTCAGAAAAATGACAGGAGAGTCTTCTTTCACCCAAGGCGAAATTGATCTGCCTGTAGAGTCGGATCTGCTGGCTTTACAGGATGGCGTTTTTTACGCTGCAGACCGACAGCACAATTTTCTTTCCTTCCGTGCAATAGATGAAGACCAGTGGCAGAGTGTAAACCTGTATGATTACATTACAGAGCAGGAAGATGTCGTTTTTTCTACCTCTATGCGTGCTGCTCCCGGGAAGCTGTTGCTGGGTGGGAAGCATTTTCTGTTGAGCATTCAGAATGTGGATGAAATAACAGAAGTGGGTAATGATTTCAATGCTCCGGTATCTCCCAATTTTGGATTTTTGTTTCCCGCATTTATTGAGACAGATGAAACCGGCGACCAATGGCTCATGGTGCAAAGCCTGAGCCAACAACACATAGATTACTCGCCGGATGGAGGAATGAACTGGACTGCTCCTCTTCAGCCCGTTGCGGGCATGCCTGGTAAGATGTTCTTGCCCGGGGAAAACACTTTTTGCATGGCCGGCGGACATTTTTACGCACTTGTGCTGGATTTTAGCGCGGGCGCTTCTTTGAAATTGGCTCGCTCTGCTGACGGCAGCGATTGGGACTTTATGGCGCTTCCCGCAGGCACTTCCCTTGAGGGGAAATTATTTACTGATGGCGCCGGCCGTTTGTACTTGTTCTACGAAACTTCTTTTTATCGCTTGCAGACGGATACCGGTTTATGGGAGCCCTTGGATTTGGATTTGGGCTCAGATCCCGCCATAGACGTGGATTGGGCTTTTGACCAACAGGGCCGGATGTATGTTTTGATGCGCCCGCTTGTGTCTTTTACGCATCCGCAGGCGGGTCTTCACATACAGCAGCCCGATGGCTCCTGGGAGCACTGGCAGTTTCCGCAGGAGGCAGGTCAAAGCATTTTCCTGAAAGACCCGTCCGTTCAGGATGGCATTGTCTTCGCCCGCACGACACCCTCTTCTTCGGGTTATGTACCCATGGAAGCAGGTATCTACTATTTTTCAGATGTGGTGTTGAGAGAGACTGTGCCTGCATCTTTGGAGCAGAAAGTCTATATATATCCCAATCCCGCAGTTGCACAGACAACGGTAGAAGTTCCATACTCCATGACTTATACGCTCAGCAACACAGCCGGCTGTAAGCTTGCAAGCGGGCGCCTGCAAGCCGGAAAAAACGAGCTACACCTGCCCCTCCCCGCAGGCATCTACTTTTTGACTTTGAAAGACCCCGATTCTTCAACAACTGTTGTTCGGCGGTTGATGGTTGTGAATACACACTAATTCCCCGCAAATCAGGCCTCAGATCAGGCCTGTACTCCCCTACCCTTAACTTTAAAGGCCTCACCGGAAATTTCGGTGAGGCCTTTTTGTTTGGTGCCTCCCGGCAACACGCAGCACTCCGACATTTCGGTG
>JALVES010000417.1 GCA_027030635.1 Saprospiraceae bacterium
CGAGATGCAGGGCAGAGAGGTGCCCCATCAGAGCTGTGTCCACTGTACTTAGCAGGGGGACGGAGATGTTGGAGAGGATGTTGGGCCAGGCAAGGCGCAGAATTTCGCGGTTCATGTGGCAAAGATTGTGATAAATCTCTATCTTTGGGAAGTTTTGTATGCCAGAAGTGCGTAAAACCCCAACACCATGATTCTTAAATTACACGACGAAGGCGATGCCGTGAAGGAGGTGCAGCAGATGCTCAACTTTTTGGGCTTCAGGTATCGCAAGGGCAATCGCTATAAGCCTCTTGTGGAGGATGGGAAATTCGGTCCCAAGACCGAAAGTGTGGTCATTGATTTTCAGCGCTCGCAGGGATTGTTGCGGGACGGGATTGTAGGCCCCATTACTTTTGCCCATTTGGAAAAGGAATACTCCATTCGCGTTCTTGAGCTGACAGCGCCGGGCGTGGACCCGGGTTCGGGTTTTGAGGGGCAGTACTTCCTCAAGGTGGTGTATGCCGACCCCTATGACCAGAGTTATACGCGCGTTTCTCTGCGGCAGGATGTGGCGAAGGTTTATGAAAAGATTCGCGCCAAAGTGTTGTCGCATGGAGGTATTCTGCCCTCTTCGGGAGCGATTCGCAGTTTGTGGGCGCAGGTTACGTCCAGTCGCAGTGCCACTTCGTTTCACTATCTCGGCCGTGCCTTTGATCTGTTTGTCTATGGAGGCATGGTTGAGCCGGAGAAAGACCCCTTTGTCATTGTGAAAGATGAGGCTGACCCCCGCTATTTTCGGGTTTATGCCCGCTGCAAAGAAGACTGGCCGGTGAATGAGGCCGATATGCCTTCGTCCATTGAGTTGCCGCCCAAGCGGGAGCTGAAAAACATTTACACCTACGCCGATCGCACGGGCAAGCGCAACAAGCCTGTAACAGACCACTTTCTCGACCTCACTGCCTTGTTTGCTCAACATGGCTTTGAACGCATTGCGCCGCGCCGCTCCTTTTTTGACCACGGCTCTATGATGGGCGCTGAATGGTGGCACTTTCAATATGAAGAAGGGCTCATCCCCGAAGTCTCCACTTTTGGCGGCGAGCTGAAGAAGCTCTACACCAAAAAAACACTCAAAAAAAGCAAGCCCTGGAAATACCGGCACTTTGTATTTGGGAAGGAGTGGAATTGAGCTGTCGGTTGTCGGGCCCATTAGCACCAAACTCCCTATCTTTACCCCATGCAAAAACTACCCGTAGGCATACAAAGTTTTTCCGAGCTCCGCAGAGGAGGATTTCTGTATGTGGACAAAACCAGGCAGGTTTACGAGTTGGCTGTCGGAGGGAAGTACTACTTCCTCTCCCGCCCCCGTCGCTTTGGCAAGTCTTTGCTGGTGAGTACGCTGAAGGAACTGTTTGAGGGTAGCAAAGAGTTGTTTGAGGGGCTTTGGATAGAAGCCCATTGGGACTGGGAGAAGACCAATCCGGTCATATATATCCCTTTTGCCGGATTGGATTACAAAATGAAGGGCCTTTATGGTGAGCTTCAGAAGCACATTCAGGAGTCGGCACAGATGCACGGCATATCTTTGCAGGATGATAGTCTCAAAAACCAATTTGAGGAACTTCTAAGGAAACTGGCTGAATCCAAAGGGCAGGTAGTGCTGCTTATAGACGAGTACGACAAGCCCATCATAGACTATCTTGGAGAAGAAGTCGCACAGGCTAAGGAAAATCAGCAGGTGCTTAAGAACTTTTATTCGGTGATTAAGGACAGCGACCCCTATATTCGCATGGTCTTCATCACCGGTGTTTCCAAGTTTAGCCGAGTGAGTATTTTTTCGGATTTGAACAATCTCTACGACATTACGCTGAGCGAAA
>JALVES010000418.1 GCA_027030635.1 Saprospiraceae bacterium
CCAATTTTACATTCGTCACGCCCGTCACGCATCACGTTTGTCACGTTCATCACGTTCGTTACGTCCATCACAAAAAACCACTAAACACTAAACCAACGATACACGATACACAATATACGATAAACCAATTCCACCGATTTACCTGATTCAGCCGCTTTCGCCGATTTTACCGCTTCCACCGATTTACCCGATTCAACCAATTTCACCTCTTCCACCCTACTACCAATAAACCAAATAAAGCACCCGCCCATCAGGAAATTCTACTGTGATCGTGTCTGAATTGGCTTCTTTATACATGTGGTAAGGTGTTTTTCGCAAAAGAGCAATCATTTCATCAGAATTATCCACTACTAAGTCAGTCAATCCAAGGTAAAGACTGTCATTGAATCGCATAACAGCATGATTCAAGAAAAAATCATCCACATCCAAATTCAAAGGTTCCTCTTTTTCTATTAAATTCCAATCAGGTTCATATATACATTGATAATAAATAATTACCAAAGAAAACAGAAAAACCCCTACAATTAGAGGAAGCAATTCAATGATTTTCGAAGACATGTCTTTAGAATTTAAACAAAGTGATTAACGATGTGGTAAATATTTATCAAGTTCATCGCCGGAACGTCCTGAAGCACCCCAATTAAAATTAAGTGAGAAAAATGTCGCTGAACCACCAAGACCAATAGAGGCACCCCATCCAAACACAAAACCACCTTTTGCGTCAGCATTGGGGGCATAAACACCGGTTAAGCCAGCTTGAAGCCCTTCCCCAGCAGAAAGATTCAGCTCAAATCTATTACCAAAAAAATTCTCCTTAACAAGATCACTATAATCCCCTGAATAATAGAGCAAAGTGGCCTCTCCAGTGGCAGAAGCATCAACTAAACCCACGCCAGACCCTACATCAACCAAAGGATAAATCCCGGCATCAACACCTTGAAGTATCCAAAGGAAACCCTCTTCTGTTCCCACATTAACAAATGAACTTGCATCTTGTGTAAGAGTAAATGCTATCGCATCCGGAGCAATCAAGTGACGTGGTTGCTGAGTTATAGAAAACGCAAGAGCAGATGCAGGGCTTAATGGGGCAGGTAAATTAGGTAACTTAACATTCTCTGTGCTCTCAGCACTACTTTCAGTATTCTCCGTGCTCTCAGTACTTTCTTCAGGAGTATCCATGGATGGCAGAAAGGGATTCGAAGATGCAGAAGAAGATGATGGCGATGAGCTTTCCATCCCTACAGGCCCTTTCTTTTCTCCTGTATCAGGCCCTGTTGTTGGGGGAAGAGAAGTATTGGGATCATATTGCTGCAAACCCCATAAATCAATAACACGAGGCACCATATTCTCCGCATAATTATAAGGGCTCACCCAGGCAAATTGATCGGCTTTAGGATCTACTCCCGTAAAGCGGCCGATAGCAAAGTCACACATACGTGCGCCATAAAAACTCCACTCCAACCCCAAGCCACGCTCCAGCTCCTTCCCATTATACAAATACCGCTCCGCCGGAATGGTGGTGGATTGCCAGGCTCCTTTCATAGAAAGGCCGAAAGGGTAATAGAACTGTCTCTCCAGCACCTCCAACAAGTCCGGGTCTTCCGTATCCGACTCGGTGGTGATGAGGCCGTCGCCGTTTTTGTCCTCGAAGAGGACTACGGTGTTGCCGAGGTGATCGGTGAGGCGGTATTGGTAATGGGTTTTCGCCAGATTTTCAAAGACCACGCGGCCTTCGGGATGCTGGAAATTCTCGGGCTGCAAGTCAGTAAGGCTGCTGCCCGTCAGCTCAAAGCCGCCGAAGTAGAGGCGCACGGAAGTGTTGCCGTCGGCATCGGTGGTCGTTGTC
>JALVES010000419.1 GCA_027030635.1 Saprospiraceae bacterium
TTCTGTTCCGCTTTATGAAACAGGAAATGAACCTGACGCATTTTGTTTGCAACGACTCTAATGCCATCCAAGTGATGTTGTACTTCACTATGATTGCTACCATGCTGGTTTTGATTTACAAAAAACTCAACGGCATGCAATCCTACAAAAGGGCTAAAAAACGATTTTTCAAAGAACTATCATACTCGCTTCTGCTTGAGATACTCGAATCACCGGAGAGGGCCAAACAGCTCAAGAGAACCGCAAAAAAACTTATTCAAAGGATTCAAAGGGAATAAAAAAATTTCTCTTAACACCCCTGATTCTCAACTCTCAATTAAAACGAATAATCAAAAGTCAATAAGAAATACAAGGGCACGCTTTCTATTGATGAGGTCAAAGCATACAGATCTCCATTTCGGGTTAGATCGTAAGATTTGGTATTTAGAAGATTTACAAAAAGAAGGGACAATCTCAAAGCGAGGCCTGCCTGTTGTCAGGCAGGCCTCGCTTCCCCCTCACTTCCTCACCACACTAACCGGCATATTGGGGTCGAAGTCGCCTTCGAGTATGGGGGACTGCCGGCGGCCGGTGTAGTTTTCCACGTTTTTGGAAATGTAGTCGTACAGCTCTTGGATGCTCACCAACTGGTCTTTGTTGGCATCGGCTTCGCCTTTGAGGCCTCTGATGAGGAAGTGGCTGAAAACGCCCTGGCGCAGGCCGCTGGACTCCAGAGAGGTCTCTTCGGATTTGGAGGACATGATCAGGGCCGTGCCGCCTTTGGAGGCTACCAACTGCGTATAGTATTTGGTCAGCACATTTTCCACATCGCCGCTCTTCATGGCCAGCAGGCTGCCGGAGTGGCAGGCGTCGGCCAGCACCAGTTTGTATTTGGCGGGCGAGTTTTCGAGGATTTTCTTGACTTCCTCGTGCTCCAAGCGGTTGTTGAAGCCGTCGAAGTCTATGGGCAGAAAGGCGCCGCGCAGACCGTGGCCGGAATAGTAGAGCAACACCAAATCATTGGGTCCGGCCCGCATGAATACATCGCGCATGGCCTCGGTGATTTTGTCTTTGGTGGCATCCTCATCTATGAGCAGGCGAATTTGATCATCGGGCAGGGCGCCGCCCTCCGGGCTTTTCAGGAAGGCATAGATGCGGTAGGCATCGTCATCCGTATAGCGCAGGGTGGGCATGTGGTTGTAAGAGGCAATACCCACGACCACCGCCCAAACTTTCATGGATTGTGCCTCGCGCAGGGCAGCGAGGTTGACGTTTGCAGGCAAATGCTCCTGGCCGGGCGGATGCTCGCCTACGTATTCGTCATTGGCCCAATAGCCTTCCACTTTGCTGCCGTCGGTGAGGATGAGGCTGCCGCGGCCTTCCTGCTTACCTTCTTTCCACTGGCCGGCGTATTTTTCTCCATTGGCGTAGTACATCACGCCCTGACCATGAGGCTTACCCTCTTTGAAGGCGCCCTCATAGCGGGAGCCGTCTTCTTTAAAGACAAAGGTACCGCGGCCGTTTTGGCAATTGCCGGCTATGCAGCCGCTGCGGGTTTCGGGCTTGCCGACAAACTCCCCCTGCTTCCACAGGCCTTCCTTGCGGCGGCCATCGGGCAGGAAGAGGGTGCCCTCACCTTCCCAATAACCGTCTTTAAAGGCCCCCACATAGCGCTCGCCATTGATGTCCTGGAAACTGCCGTGGCCGTTGGGCTTTCCGTTTTTGAAAGTGCCTTCGTACTTGCTGCCGTCGGGATAGGCAAAGATGCCCTTGCCATTTTCGCAATCGCCCTCAATGCAGCCCGACTGAATTTCTGCATCGTCGCCGGCCAATTCGCGATCGGGGAAGAGGTTTTCGACGATGCGGCCCTCATTGTCCACGGGCTGGCCTTTGACCCAACGGCCCGTCCATTTTTTGCCGTCGGGGAAAATCTTGGTGCCACGGCCTTCCGGAAAGCGGTGTACCCATTCGCCCTGATACTTGCTGCCATCGGTGTAATAGCAGGCTCCGATGCCGTGTATTTCGCCATTGACGAACTCACCTATATAAATCGCACCGCTGGGATAAATATAAATGCCCTTGCCGTTTTCGCAATCGCCCGACACGCAGCCGGTTTGTTGCTTCTTTTCTTCTTTTGGGGGTTGAGCTTCAGCAGGGGGTTCCTCCTCCACGGGAGGCGGCGGAGCTTCCACCAGGGCCTCTGCAGGCTTGGGTTCTTCCACCTGCTTGCCGCGCTTCCAAAGGCCGCGGTGTTGCGTGCCATCAGGATCAATCCGGATACCCTCGCCTTCGGGGAAGCTGTTGCTCCAATGGCCCTGATACTTGCTGCCATCGGTATAATAACAGGTGCCGATGCCATCCATCTTCCCCTTTTTAAACTGCCCCACGTACTTCGCACCGCTGGGAAAGATGAATATACCGGTACCATTTTGGCAATCGCCCGATACGCACTGGGCATCGCCGGAGTTTATCGCAAAAAGCAAAAACCCCAATAAAAACAAAAATCTATGCATCATGAAAATGTGTTTTTCGCCTATATAACAGCCTTAAGCAAGGAAATGCTCATTGATAACGCATAAAAAAAAGCAAAACGTATTTTCAATTATTCCGGCAGCACAAATTTAAACCCCACCGCATGGATGTTTTCGATTTTCAGGGAGGGGTCTTCTTTGAGGTACTTGCGCAGGCGCGAGATAAATACGTCTAAGCTGCGGCCGAGGAAATAGTCGTCTTTTCCCCAAATGCTGGTGAGAATGTCGGAGCGACGAAGGACGACGTTCGGCCGCTCCGCGAGGTAGCGCAAGACTTCGGCCTCTCTGCTCGTCAGGTTTCGTTTGCCGGAAGGCCCTGAAAGCTCCACATTGGTATAGTCGAATTGGTATTTGCCCAGTTTAAAAACCCGGGTTTCATGGCTTTCGACGATGCGTCGGCGGCGCAGGAAGATGTCTATTTTGAGCAGCAGCTCTTCTATGCTAAAGGGTTTGGTGAGGTAGTCGTCGGCTCCGAGGCGCAGGCCTTTGAGGCGGTCTTCCTTCAGCGACTTGGCCGAGAGGAAGAGGATGGGCACTTCCTGATCTTTTTCTCTGATGGCTTTCGCCAAATCGAACCCGTCTATCTCGGGCAACATGACATCGAGAATGCAAAGGTCGAAGTGCTCTTCGAGGATTTTCTGCATCGCCTCGCCCCCGGTGGTGCAATGGACGATTTCGTAACCCTCCATCTCTAAGTTATCGCGGGTTACGAAACCCAGGCTGATGTCGTCTTCTACGTATAGGATGCGTGGTTTTTCAGACACGGCTTGCGTTTTTAGGGTTCAAATTGACTATTACGGGCGCCCTCAGGTCTTGGTGGTTTGCGGGGTAGTTGTTTCTTTTTGGGTCTTCATGAGGATGCAGATTTCGGTTCCCTTGCCTTCTTCGCTTTTCAGCTCGATTTTCCAGCCGTGGCGGCGGCAGATGTTTTTGACGTAGTAAAGTCCCAGGCCGAAGCCCTTGACGTCGTGAACATTGCCCGTGGGAATGCGGAAAAACTTATCGAAGACCTTATCGCGATACTTATCGGGAATGCCCTTGCCATTATCGCTGATGCAAAGGTAAACCTTCCCCGGCATTTTGTGTTGCAGGCTGAGCACAATGCGGGGTTGCTCATCGCCGGCGTATTTGAGGGAGTTGTCTATGAGGTTGTAGAGCACATTGGTCAGGTGCATGGGATCGGCCATGACGAGGTCGGGGCCGTCTTCGAAGGCACATTCCAGCCGGCCCCCGCGCTCTTCCACATTGATTTGCAGGCCCGGCACGATGCGCTCCAGCCAGGTTTTGAGGTGTAGCGGCTCGGGTTTGAGCTTGAGACGCCCCTTTTCGATGCGAGCCAATTGCAGCACTTTCTCGACCTGGTCGTTGAGGCGGCGGCTCTGCTCCAGCACGATTTGTGCGTATTGCTGCAGGCGCGGGTTTTTCTGCACCTCCTCGGCTTTGAGGAAGACGTTGGCCGAAATGCCTATGGTCGAGATGGGCGTCTTGAACTCATGGGTCATGTTGTTGATGAAGTCCTTTTGCAACTCCGAGAGCCGCTTCTGCCTCAGGATGACGTAAATGGTATAGACGAAGAAGGCCACCGTCAGCAGCAAAATAGCGGTAGAGGCAATGGTGATGCCCATGTTTGAAAGGATGTAGCTGCCTTTGTGCGGAAAGCGCACCCCAAAGTAGTAGAGGTATTTGTCGTACACCGGCAAAGCCTCCTTTTTGATTTCAGCGGTATCCACCTTTTCGGCGCCGTAGCTGATGTAGTCGCCATAGAGCATGCTGTTGTTGCTGCAGTCATAGATGCCGTACTCGAAATCTTCCGTCAGCCCCACTGCTTCCAACTCGCGGCGCAGGAAGTACTCCAGGCTATTGGCATCAATGGCGTTGTTGACGTTCACCACATAGTAATTGGAAGTGGGTTGCGTAATGAGGTCGTACTCCGGCACATTGATGCCCATGTCTTCAAACTGCTGCGCCACGTGATACAGGGCAACGATCACCTTCTCGTGAAACTCCTGCTCCTTGACGTCCCAGGTTTTCATCACCCAATAAGCCTGCACCCCCAACATGCTGAGAATGGCCAGCGAGCCAAAAACGATGACGCGTATGATGGTGGAGTTTTTCATGAGGGTAAAGATAGGGAAATGTTGGTAGTTGTCGGTTGTCCGTTGTCGGTTAAAGCGGTTGAAGCGGGGAAATCGGTGGAATTGGGGAAGGTGTATCGGTTATCGTTGAGCGTTTAGTGTTGAGCGTTTAGCGTTTAGTTGGGCGGGCTTCAGCCCGTCAATCAGTACCGCGTGCTTTAGCGCGCGTACGATACGGCTTGGCGAAATCGGTGAAATCGGAGGAGGCGGCGTGATGAACGTGATGAACGTGATGAACGTAACAAACGTGACATTGAGGGAACTCACCACGGAGTTCACGGCGCTCACGGAGTGCTCACGGAGAGGGTTGGTGGAAACGTGATGAACGTGATGAACGTAACGAACGTAACAAACGTGAGCAGCTTAGCAAAAAACAAAAAAATCTGTGTAATCCCATAATCTGTGTAATCTGTGATTCTGACGATGAGCGTGACGGGAAGGTCTCCACATCAGACGCGAAGCGTCCACATTAGGCGCAAAGCGCCCACATTCCCTATCTTCGCCCCATGAAAATCCAAAACAAGCACTACACCTCCATCTGGGACGATGGCGCTGCTCCCGCCTCCGCCCGCGTTTACATCATTGATCAGCGTTGGTTGCCGCATCGGCTGGAGATTGAAGAGTTGGATTCGCTCGAAGCCTGCATACGTGCCATACGCGAGATGCATTTGCGCGGAGCGCCCCTCATCGGGGCAGCGGCAGCTTATGGCATGTACCTCGCAGCGCTCGAAGCCCCGGCAGAGGGATGGCGGGCGTTTATGCGGGAGGCTGCGGCGCAATTGCTGCAGGCGCGCCCTACGGCCGTAGATTTGGCGAAAGCCATAAGGGAGCAAACCATTGTTCTGCAAAAAACCAATGACAGGGGGCAACTCGCGCTCCGTCATTTGGCGAAAGCCAGAGAAATTGCCGCCACGAGCAAGGAACAATGCCGCCTCATCGGGCAACACGGCTTGCCTCTGCTGCAGGCGCTCAGCGAAAAAAAAGGAGTCAGGCTGAACATCCTGACTCACTGCAATGCCGGCTGGCTCGCCTGTGTGGATTACGGCACCGCCCTGGCGCCCATCTACGCCGCCTTCGACAGCGGGCTGGACGTACACGTCTATGTGGATGAAACCCGCCCGCGCAACCAGGGCGCACGCCTCACGGCCTTCGAACTGGCCGAACACGGCATCCCCCACACCCTCATCGCCGACAATACCGGCGGCCACCTCATGCAACACGGCATGGTGGATCTGGTGCTCGTCGGCAGCGACCGCACTACGCGCACGGGCGATGTGGCCAATAAAATCGGAACCTACCTCAAAGCCCTCGCTGCACACGACAACGGCATCCCCTTTTACGTGGCTCTGCCCACCTCCTCCATAGACTTCAAACTCACCGACGGCCTCAGCCAAATACCCATCGAAAAACGGGGCGAAGAGGAAATTCACTACCTCTACGGCCTCAACGAAAAGTCCGGCCAGGTCGAACGCATACGCATCAGCCCCGCCAACAGCCCGGCTGCCAACTATGCCTTCGACATCACTCCCGCAAGACTGGTAACAGGGCTCATCACAGAGCATGGCATTTGCAAGGCGACAGAGGAAGAAATCTCAAAACTGGAAAATCACAGACCGTAAAAAAGAAAGAGCTGCCCTTCGAGAACAGCTCTTCTTCAAAAATATTTCCAAATCGCGGCATCAACGATGCAAGTCAAAGCGGTCGAGCGACATGACTTTGTCCCAGGCTTTGACAAAATCGCTGATGAATTTTTCCTGCCCGTCTGCCGAGGCATAAACTTCGGCTATGGCACGCAACTCGGCATTGGCTCCAAAGACCATATCCACGCGCGTGGCCGTCCAGCCGGCTTTGGAACCTTTGGCGTGGAAGATTTGTTTAGAATCGTCGGCAGCTTCCCAGCGCGTATCCATGTCGAGCAAATTTACAAAAAAGTCGTTGCTCAGCACTTCGGGTCTGTCGGTGAAAACGCCATGCGAGGAGCCGTCGAAATTGGCATTCAGCACCCTCATCCCGCCGACTAAGACCGTCATTTCGGGAGCTGAAAGCTCGAGCAACTGGGCTTTGTCCACGAGGAGGTGTTCGGGTTTGGAGATGGCCTCGCTGCAGACGTAGTTGCGGAAGCCATCGGCCACGGGCTCGAGGACTGCGAAGGATTCCACATCTGTTTCTTCCTGTGAGGCATCCGTGCGGCCCGGTGTAAAGGGCACTTCTACCTCAAAACCCGCTTTGCGGGCGGCTTCTTCTACGGCAGCACAGCCGCCGAGCACGATGAGGTCGGCCATGGAGATTTGCCTGCCATCCGTTTGGGCTTTGTTGAAATTTTGTTGGATGGCCTCCAGCACCTCCAGCACTTTGGCCAGGCGGGGCGGATTGTTCACCGGCCAATCCCTTTGAGGAGCCAGGCGTATGCGGGCACCATTGGCGCCGCCCCGGCGGTCGGAGCCGCGGTAAGAAGAAGCGGAAGCCCAGGCCGTACTAACCAGATCGGAAATGCTCAGGCCCGAAGCCAACAGTTGTTTTTTCAAAGCGGCTATGTCTGCCTCATCTACCAGCGGGTGATCTACTTCGGGAACGGGGTCTTGCCACAAGAGTACCTCTTCGGGCACTTCGGGCCCCAGATAGCGGGCGCGGGGCCCCAGGTCGCGATGCGTCAGCTTAAACCAGGCGCGGGCAAAGGCATCGGCGAACTCATCGGGATTTTCGTAAAAGCGCCGCGAAATTTTTTCGTACTCGGGGTCAAAGCGCAAGGATAAGTCGGTGGTGAGCATCATAGGGGCATGGCGCCTGTCGCTGAGATGGGCATCCGGAACGGTGTCCTTTGCTTCGGGATTTTTGGGCGTCCACTGCCAGGCACCGGCGGGGCTTTTGGTCAGCTCC
>JALVES010000420.1 GCA_027030635.1 Saprospiraceae bacterium
AGGCAATATGCCCAAAATTCAGCGCATATCCAATACTCCTTTTATTTTTGTCAACTTAGGCTTGATTGCAAAGTGGCATAAAATAAATGACATCATCTGACACTTGAACCTTTCTTAAAACCTGTCAGATTGAGCCTGCCGAAATCCGCGGAAACCCGCGTCATCTGTCAGATTGAGCTTGCCGAAATCCGCGTCATCCGCGTTCTATCAAGGCCTAAATAGCCAATAGAACGCGGATTTTCGCGGGTGCGGCGGATTTTCGCGGATTTAAGCCGGTTCAACTTGATAGCCTGTTTTCCAAAGGAAACAGGTGGCCAAAAACTTAATGAACCATTGCTTACCTTTGACCACCTAAACCATTCGAATGCTCAAAGGCAGTCAAAAAATATGGCTTCACAAAGTAAGGGCAGCGGAGCAAAGCGCCTGCGAAGACCTCATTGCCCGGGAAGCTCCCCTGGAAATACGCCTGCGCTACGGGCCGAAAAACCAGCGCCGCGAACGCACCCTCGCCATCCTGATGCGCACGCCCGGAGAAGACGAGGCCCTGGCGCTGGGCCTGCTTTTCACCGAGCAGCTCATTGACTCGGCTTCGCAGGTGTTGAGCATGCGTTATGAAGAGGCCCGGCGCCGGGCGCCATTGCAGGGGCAACGGCTGCTCATAGACCTGCCGGCAGGCCATCGGACCGAGGCTTTGCTTGAAGAAGAGCGCCTGATTGCGGGCAACTCGGCCTGCGGCATCTGCGGCGCCACCCTCATGGAGCAGCTCGAACGCCAGCCCGGCTACCTCAATCTGCGCGACGAACCCCGCATCGGCAGAGAACGGCTCTTCTCTCTGCCCGAAAAACTGCAACAGGCCCAGGAGCTCTTTGGCTGCACGGGCGGACTCCACGCGGCAGGACTTTTTTCGGCTTCCGCCAAATTGCTGCTCCGCTTTGAAGACGTGGGGCGACACAACGCCTTAGACAAGCTCATCGGCCACGCCCTGCGCCGGCAGATGCTGCCCCTCAACCGCCACATCCTCATGCTCAGCGGGCGCATCAGCTTCGAACTGGTGCAAAAAGCCGCCATGGCAGGCATCGGCCTCATCTGCGCCATCGGAGCTCCCTCCTCGGCAGCCGTGGAAGCCGCCGACAACTATGGCATCACTCTGGTCGGGTTCTTAAAGAAAAAATCCTTTAATTTGTACACCCACACACAAAGAATCCTCCACGCTCCACCCGATAAGGAGCAGTAAGGAAAAACGCAACGAACATGAAACTACGCACCGACGGACACTCCCTGCGCCTGCGCATCGGCCGCTCCGAAATGGAACAACTCCAAAAAGAAAACCGCCTCAGCACAGCCCTGCATCTGCCTGATGAGCACACTTTTCGCTACAGCCTGATGATAAGCCCAAAGCTCGCACAGCCGGAAATTACGTTCAACAGCGGACACATCTCCATACATTTGCCGAAAGGCGAAAAAGAAAAAAAATGGCTCACGGACGAAAACGAAGAAGGCCTCTACTACGACTTTCTTCTGCCTTCCGGCAAATTCCAAATCCGCATCGAAAAGGATTTTCCCTGCCTGCATAAATCCGGCAGGCAAAAAGACGTATTTGACAGACCATCCCAAAAGAAATGAGTTTTGTAGCTTTGCTCTTCGGGAGCCCACAAAAAACAAAAAAATGAAAAACACACACTTATTCTATCTCGCCCTGGCAGCCCTCGGCATCTTTGCCGCTTCCTGCACCCAAAGCGTAGCCATACGCATGTTGCAACCCGCAGAAATGGCCGTGCCCGAACACATCCAAACCATCGTCACGGTAGATCGCAGTAAACCCTCCAGTGGCTTCCTCACCTTCCTCGAAGGCCTGGCCACCGGAGAAAGCATCAACCAGGACCGCCGCGGGCGGAAAGAAGCCCTCGAAGGTCTCGCTTACTCCCTCACGCGCACACCACGCTTTCAGGTCAAACACTCCGACCTCACCCTCGAAGGAAGCAAAGGCGGCGTCAACATGACCTACCCGCTCGACTGGCCCGAAGTGGAAAAAATCTGCTCCGACTACGGCGCCGATGCATTGCTCGCCATCGAAGCTTACGACAGCGATGTCAGAGTAAGCACTACGCCTTACGAAGTCAAACGCAAAGACAAAGACGGAAACGAATACACCGAAACCCGCTACCGCGCCGAAGCCGATGTACACATCACCATCGGCTGGAGATTCTACGACCCGCAGAAAAAAATCATCCTCGATGAATTTTCCGTGCAAACCGGAGAGTCCTACAGCGCTACGGGCCGCACCCCCGAACAAGCCAAAAACAACCTGCCCGATCTTGCCTACAAGGCCTTCGATCTCAGCCATGCCGCCGGCGAAAAATACGGAATGAGGGTGGCTCCGGTTTGGGTAACAGTAAACAGACAGTTTTACACCTCGGGCAAAAAGGACTTCAAAGAAACCATGAAAAAAGCTGCCCGCCTCGCCAAACAAGACCAATGGGAGGCCGCCGCCCAAATCTGGCAACGCATGGTCGAAACAGCCGATGCCAAAACCGCAGGCCGCGCAGCCTTCAACCTCGCCGTAGCCGCCGAACGCCTCGGCTATCTCGAAACAGCCCTCAAATGGGCAGAAAAAGCTTACCTGGAATTCAACTTTAAACCCGCTCGCGACTACATCCAAAAACTCAAAGTGCGCCTCAACGATGCCCGCTTGCTGGAGTACCAACTACATAAAAAACCAAGCACATGAGCCCTAAGAACAAAAGACTTCCAATGGCGCCCTGAGACAGTACTTTTGTTTTAACCCGAAAGCATCCGACGCTTTTACAGTTCCCAGGCTTTCAACCAAAACTTTCTGCCATATGGATCAGTTAGACCTCAGCCTTCCCATTGATGTCGTTCAGGCCGAAGACCTGACGCGGGAAGAATTCGTCCGCAAGTACCACAAGCCCATGCGGCCGGTACACATCAAAGGCCTCATGTTTCAACAGCCTGCCGGCAAAAAATGGACACTGGAGTGGTTCAAAAAAGAAATGGGGCATCACCAAATCACGGTCTTCGACAACGAAGACAAAAACTCCATTAAGACGACGGCCACCTTCAGCCCCTACAAAATGAATTTTGGCGACTACCTCGACCTCATCGCCAAAAACGAGCCCACCGGCATACGCATGTTTCGCGTAAATCTCTACAAGCTCAAACCCGAGCTGCGCAAAGATTATTCCTGCCCGCCCATCATGAAAGGCATCATGAGCAGACACGGCTTCATGTTCCTCGGCGGCAAAGACGGCGATGTGCGCGCCCACATAGACGTGGACCACTCGGGCGTACTCCTCTCCCAGTCTTTCGGGCAAAAACGCGTGGTGCTCATACCCCCCGAATACTCCAAATTCATGTACCAACTGCCACTAAATACCCACACCATGGCAGACCTGAAAAACCCCGACTTCAACAAATATCCGGGCCTCAAATACATCAAAGGCATAGAGCTCATCCTCGAACCCGGAGATGCAGTCTATATGCCCTCCGGCTGGTGGCACTACAACACCTACCTCAATGCCGGCCTCGGCGTAGCCTATCGCAAACTGGCCCCCACCCTCATCAACAAACTCAAAGGCCTCCGCATGGTCGCCCTCTATATCCCCTTAGACAAAACCCTCTTCCGCCTCTTCGGCGACCGCTGGTACAAGTGGAAAGAACGCACGGCTGTGAAAAGGGTGGAGCGGGCTATAGCTCAGGAAGAGGCTGCGGGCTATGCTCACGGCGCGGGCTGAAGCCCGCTTAGCTTGCGGGCGGACTAAAGTCCGCCCCGCTGCACTTTAAATACGCGGCTTCGCCGCCCATCTGCAAGTAGCTGAATGAAGTAAAGCCCCTCTTTGCCTGTTGGCATATCCAGCACAAAATCTTCTACCTGCTGATAGGCTTCATGGGCCAAAAGGCGGCCCAATTCATCCCGCACAAAAACATCAATTTGAGCATAAGGAGTACCCAACTTCACATAGAGCTTATCACCAACCGGATTCGGATAAAAGTTGAAGTCTTCTCCAAACGCCTCGGGCAAAACGGAGGTGATGATGACTTCCTCGCAGGCCGAGGTATCCACACAGCCATTGGCCGTTACGACCACTGCATAAGTGCCGCTTTGTGAAGGCGTAAAAGACTGGGAGGTCGCTCCCGTGATGGGTATCCCGTTTTCGCAATCTAACCATTGATAAGTGCCATTGGACTGATTGGCTGTCAAAGTCGCTCCCGAAACAGTCAGGGAAATATTTATGAGGCAGATTTCAAACACCCTCACATTTCCGGAGTGAAAACCGCCGGCATCGCTGTGAAATGCGCCGATAGCCACAATGCTTCCATCATCAGAAACAGCCACCGCATTGCCACATTCATTCCCCGACAACATTCCCTCGACATCTACGCCCTGCTGATTCCAGTCGCTGCCATCCCAGGCATAAACCTGCGCCCGCCCCGTATTCGGACCGTAATAGCCGTGAAAAAACGGAGCCCCCGTGCAAAATACAGTACCATCTTCGTTGACAGCCACACCCTTGCCCATTCGCTCGCCATTCTCGCCGGCTATGCTGCTTCCCTTTTGCTGCCAGGCAATTCCGTCCCAGACATATACATAGGTGTTCCCTGATTCCCCGTTCTCCGAATATGCTCCCACGACCAAAGTCTGGCCATCTCCGGAAAGCGCCAAAGACCCGCCAAAGTAGCTCAGCGAATCGCCGTAAAGCGGCTCGCCCTGCAAAACCCAATTGCCCCCGTTTTCTGCATACACGTAAACAGCCCCCAAAGAATTTACACTTTCATGGTGCAGATAAGCCCCCACAGCCATCACATGGCCGTCGTCAGACAGCGAAAGCTCTGCCCCAAAAAGATCCTGTGCATTTTCTCCGTCAAACGAAGCCGTTTGCTGCCAGGAGGTACCATCCCAAACATAGACAAATGCACTCCCCGACATAGCCAGAAAATTGGCGTTGTTAAAAGGAACGCCCACGGCCAACACCTCCCCCGAAGCAGAAAGAGCAACACTCGACCCAAAAAAAACATCCGTACCATCGCCTTCTATATCGCCACCCAACGGCACCCACTCGCTCCCATCCCAATCATATATGATGACTTTGCCGGCACCGCTTTCGCCATTGCTGTTCGTAGCTCCCGCAGCGCCCACAGCCAGCCGCTGCCCATCAGCCGATAAAGCGATCGCCGTGCCAAAATAAGCAGATGGCTCACTGCCCTCCAAAGCCGCCCCCTGCTGCACCCAATCCTGCCCGTTCCAGCTATATACCCGCACTTCACCCGCCACCTCGCCATTGGCATTGTCATGCGTAGAAGCCCCCACAGCCAAAGTCTGGCCGTCGGCCGACAGAGACACACGCCAACCAAAAAGATCTCCCGCAGCGCTCCCCACCAGGGTCGAGCCCATCTGCAACTGTGAAAAAGACAAAGAACCGTAAAAACAAAAAAGAAAAGCAAATAGTAAAGTCCGTTTCATGAGATTTTTTTTGAGTTATTAAAATTAAGGCTCACGGCGCGGGCTGAAGCCCGAGGTACTGATTGGCGGGTTAAAGCCCGCCCTACCTAAGCAAATACAACTCCCCACATCGCTGCTCAACTTCCTGCAAACGCAAATTGAGATATTCAAAACAAGCGATGTACATGCCCGCAGGAGCCCGTTCTCCGGAAGCAGCGAGCCCGTCCCACAAAAAAGGAGGGCTGCCTGCCTGATACAACATCCCGCCCCAGCGGTCGTAAATGCTCAAAGAAATACCTTCAAAATATTTCCCCTGAGGGAGATATTGATCATTGATGCCATCTCCGTCAGGTGAAAATGCTGTCGGCAAATAGACCAAGGCGCTGCAATCATTCACCTCCAAAGCAAACTCATCCGTAAGAGGGCAGCCATATACTTCGGCCTGCACCTCATACGTACCTTCCTGCCATAAAGAAAAAGAAGTCCCGCTGCCCGTGAGCGCCCCTTCAATGGCAAAAGAATCCAGATACGGACTGTAAGGACGCAACACATAGGGCAAACGCTGCTCGCAAACAGATGTATCCTCAGGCAACAGCAGACCCGGCCCCTCAGTCAGCAACTCATCGAGAAAATCTATGACAACAGTATCCCTCAAAACACAATACCCATCCGTAGCTTCTACCGTATAAGTGCCCGACTGACTGACCTCCAATACCTCATCCTGACTGCTGCCACCATTCCACGCATAAGACAGCAAAGACCTGTCTGCCGAAACGGAAAGGGTCGCAGGAGGCGGGTCGCACAATACGCCCTCCGGCTCTATACGCCCCTCCAACTCCCCCAACACCACGACTTGACGGGAATAAGAATACGGACAGCCCAAAAACCAAACAGTCTGGCTTAGCTCATAGGTGCCCGGATTTTCAAAACACTTAGAAAAAGACAAACTGTCATCTACCATTTCATCCACTCCTCCCGGCCCGCTTAGATGCCACTGCACGCCATGGGCAAGTTGGTTGTGCAGAGCCTCTGTACTTACACAGGCCCCGACACAAACCGTGTCGGGAAGCAAAAAATTCGGATTAGGCGCCGGAGGAAGATCACAGCCATCTGTGAAGTTAAAGCCCCAGGGCTCTATCTGTATCTCAACCGAAAGTAAATCACTTACGGAAAGGGTGTCAACCTCCACTTCACCAAAAGACAGAGACCTGTCTTCGCTCAAAAGGCAGGTGGAAAAAACTTCGCAGCCCTCTATATTGCCGCTTGCATCAGTTTTTGCCACTACTATTTGGAACGTAGTCTGCCCGCTTTGATCAAAAGTTTGATTGCTGACCATACACAGAGAGCCATCGTCCAACACAGCCACCAGCGGTTCGTAAAAGGGATAGCCCGTTTGCTCTTCAATTTCTCCCTCCTCGTTTAATTTTGCCAAAATGGTGGGGAAAGCGCCGTTCGTCGAATAAACCAAATTCACTCCGCCCGATGGCACCCCGCTCAAGGCAGCTCTATTGTAATCAAAATACTCGGCATAATACAGTTTAGACCAATCCAAATCCAAATCAACACTCAAACGCGTCAACAAAACACCACCCGACACCCCGGGAATCGGCTCCTCCTCATAAATCCCAAGCAAATACAAAAAACTTCCATCCGCCTCCAAAGTCATATCGCGATACCAATCCCCTGAAAAAACTACGGACGACAAAATATTGAGCGACTCATCAAGGCTCAACAGCACAGAACCCAGAAACAAAGACCCGCTCCTGTAAGAAAGCAAAAGGAATACTTTCCCGCTCTGTTCATCAACCACCATCTTCTCTACCTGAACGATGTAATCTTCATGCCCCTCAATGACAAATTGATACCCCCTCTGCAAAAGCGTCTGCCCCGTCTGATCAACCACAAAGCCTTCAACCACATTGTCTGCATCATAAGGAGAAGATGATGAATTGGATGCCACAGAATAAAAAAACGCGATATCCCCGGAAGCAAGCTGTCCAAAATAGCCATCCCCAAACCAAGGCTTGTAGTACAACCA
>JALVES010000421.1 GCA_027030635.1 Saprospiraceae bacterium
GATGCCCGTGCCTCTGATGAATGTGCTGAACGGCGGCGCCCATGCCGACAACAGCATGGACGTGCAGGAATTCATGATCGTACCCGTGGGCACGGACCGCTTTTCCGAAGCCCTGCGCATGGGCGCAGAGACCTTTCACAGCCTGAAAGCCATTTTGCGAGACAAGGGCTATTCCACCAATGTAGGCGATGAGGGCGGCTTTGCCCCCAACCTGAAATCCAACGAGGAGGGCCTGGAAATGCTGATGGCTGCCATAGAGCGCGCAGGTTACAAGCCCGGAGAAGACATCGCCATTGCTTTGGATGCCGCCGCTTCGGAGTTTTATCTGCCCGAAGAGCAGCGCTACTTCCTGAAGTCTGTCGGCGACAAGCTGACGGCTGCCGAGATGACGGACTTTTGGGATTCCTGGGCAAAGCGCTATCCCATCGTTTCCTTAGAGGACGGCATGGACGAAGACGATTGGGACGGCTGGCGCCTGCTGAGCGAGCGCCTCGGCGATAAGCTGCAATTGGTAGGTGATGATTTGTTCGTTACCAATGTAGAGCGTTTGGCGCTCGGCATTGAGCAGGACATCGCCAACTCCATCCTCATCAAGCTGAATCAAATCGGCACCTTGTCGGAGACTCTGGAGTGCATTCAAATGGCTCATCACAATGCCTATACCACTGTCATCAGCCACCGCTCCGGTGAGACGGCCGACACTTTCATCGCCGACCTCGCCGTGGCTACGGGCAGCGGGCAGATCAAAACCGGATCGCTTTCCCGTTCGGAGCGCATCGCCAAGTACAACCGCCTGCTACAGATCGAAGAGGAGTTGGACGAAGTGGCCTTTTATCCGGGCATGTCGGCCTTCGGAGAATAAAAAACGAAGCATGGCCACTCAAAAATCATACCGCATCCTCGGCGTAGATCCCGGCACCAATGTGCTGGGCTACGCTCTGGTGGAAGTGGCCGGCAACAAACTGAAGCTGGTGGAGATGGGCGTAGTGAGCATGCAGCATCTCGGCTCCCAGCAGGAAAAACTGCGCCGCATTTTAGAGCGCTTGCGCAAACTGATTGTGGAGTACCGGCCCCGCGAAATGGCCATTGAAGCGCCCTTTTTCGGCAAAAACGTGCAGTCCATGCTCAAGCTGGGGCGCGCCCAGGGCGTCGCCATCGCCGCCGCCATGACGGAGGGCTTAGAGACCGCCGAATATTCCCCCAAAGAGATCAAAAAGGCCGTTACCGGCAATGGCAATGCCACCAAAGAACAGGTGGCCGCCATGTTGGAGCGCATGCTGTCCGAAAAAGTAGATAAACAAATGCTCGATGCCACCGATGCCCTCGCAGCAGCCGTCTGCCACTATCATCGCAAAAACAGCCCCCTCAGCAGCGGCGGGAAGAGGTATAAGGATTGGAAGAGTTATTTGAAGGATAGGTAGGCTGTTGTCGGTTGGTGAAATCGGTTGAAGCGGTGAAATTGGGGAAAGCGGTTGAGGCGGGGGGGGCAGCCAGACCCGATCCCTGAGCTGGAGCGGGAGCGGAAGATCGGGGAGCGGGTTTTGGAGAAGCCGCATGTCGGTTATCCGTTGTCCGTTGTCGAGCTGTTGGTGTATCGTGTGTCGTGTAGTGTTTATTGTTTATCGTTTATCGTTGGTTCGATGTTGTGTTTGTCAAAGCGGGGCAGGCTTTAGCCTGCTGACACCCATGCAAAGCCGATCATTATTCAAAGAAGGGGATGCTGTTTTGGGGTATGCTCTACTTTTTCTCCCTCAACAAGATCAAATACACCGGCAGGTGGTCGCTATATCCTGCGATGTATTCATCGCCGGAGAAGGTGCGTTTGGGG
>JALVES010000422.1 GCA_027030635.1 Saprospiraceae bacterium
CCCAAGTTTTTGAGAAGCTGCAAAGGAGGTCATCATTTGCGATAGCAGGTCGGAGGCCGCTGCGGGGGAGTTGGGCATGAGGATGAGGTTGGAGTTGGTGCGTTCGCCTATGGCCTGGAGGGTGTCGTAGTGTTGGGTTACGAGGATGAGCGAGGAGGCTTCGATGGAGTTGATGCCCACGCTGTTGAGGACTTCTACGGATTCTTCCAGACCTTTGGCGATTTCGCGGCGTTGGTCGGCGATGCCCTGGCCTTGCAGGCGCTTGCTTTCTGCCTCGGCCTTGGCGCGGGCTACGATGCGGATGCGCTCGGCTTCGGCCTCGTACTCGGCGGCGACCTTTTGGCGCTCGGCGGCGTTGATGTGGTTCATGGCTGCTTTGACCTTGGCGTCGGGGTCTATGTCCGTTACCAGGGCTTTGATGATGCCGTAGCCGTATTCGTTCATGGCCTCTTCCAATTCGTGTTTGATGGCGATGGCGATGTCGTCTTTGCGCACAAATACGTCGTCTAACTTCATTTTAGGCACCTCGGCTCTTACCACATCGAAGACGTAGGCGTTGATCTGCTCATAGGGATTTTGCAGCTTGTAGTAGGCATCATATACCTTGTCGGGCAGGATCAAAAACTGCACCGATACCTTGAGGTGAACAAAAACGTCATCCATGGTCTTCGTCTCTACAATCACATCCAACTGCTGAATCTTCAGACTCATGCGCCTCGTAATCCTGTCTATGAAAGGTATTTTGAGATGCAAGCCCGGGCCTCTGACGCTGTGAAAGCGGCCGAGACGCTCCAAAATAACCGCAGTCTGCTGCTTGACAATGTAAAATCCGGAAAAGAGAAATAAGAGGAGCAGTATGGGAAGCAGGGTCGTCAAGATCAGTTCGTAAAGCATCAGTAAATGGTTTTGGTTAAAAAGTTTGAATTCTAAACAATGGTTCATTAAGTTTTTGACCGCCTGCCTCCTTTGGAAAACAGGTTGTCAAGTTGAACCAGCTTAAAAATCCGCGAAAACCCGCGTCATCCGCGTCATCCGCGTTCTATTATGTCACTATTTGGTTATCGTCAATGACTTAACTCTGGGCATGTTGTCATCTTAAAACTCAATGAACCATTGGTGAATGCCCAAATATAACCATTATATGGTATAAGCTGCCACAAAAAATCGGTCAATTCGCCTTTTTTCCCGACGAAGCTTTGCGGGATGCTGCTCTCGACGGCAGCCCGTTCGGTAAAAAAAAACGAACGAACGTTCGCTTTTTTGGAGAAAATCCCTATATTTGCCCCGACAAACCGGATTTGGGGCAGCATCGTGCAGCCCTTTTCACGAAAAGCTCATAAGCGTTATGGACGAAAAGGCATTGGAACGCAGGTTTCTCGAAAAGATCGAGCAGGAAGTCAAAATTGAGCCCAAAGACTGGATGCCCGAAGCATATCGCCGGACTTTGATACGGCAGATTTCCCAGCACGCGCATTCGGAAGTGGTGGGTATGTTGCCTGAAGGCAATTGGATTTTGCGTGCGCCCACACTGAGGCGCAAGTTGATTTTATTGGCCAAAGTACAGGATGAGGGCGGGCACGGCCTTTATCTGTACAGCGCTGCCGAGACCCTGGGCATCAGTCGTGAGGAGTTGGTTGAGCAATTGCTGTCGGGTGCAGCCAAGTACAGCCAGATATTCAACTATCCCACCTTAAACTGGGCAGATATCGGCACCATTGGCTGGCTGGTGGACGGCGCTGCCATCACCAACCAGGTGATGCTGACGCGCACTTCTTATGGCCCATACTCCCGTGCCATGGTGCGCATTTGCAAGGAGGAGAGCTTTC
>JALVES010000423.1 GCA_027030635.1 Saprospiraceae bacterium
TTCAAATCCGGACAGGGGTAATCCTGATTGGCCACCCAGGGCAAACCAAAAATCAACTCACTGATCTCCCCCGGCTGCAAAGTGCCCGGGCCGGAAGACATCACCATACGCCGATCAGCATCACCAAGAGATGCCGTACACATAGACCAACCGGCAGGGTCGTCCGGCGCAGAGGGAAAGGCAAAATGCGTAACTATAAGACCAGGGTCTATGTTATCTATGTAGCCGTCTCCACCATAGTACAAAGGAGAGCCGTCTATCCAATGAGCGGCCAGCAAATTGTAAAATTGTTCCGGAGCATTGGGAGAGGAAAGAGCAGCCGGAGGATCAATGCTTGCACCATTGAGGTAATAAATAAAAGAAGTCATACCGCGCTCCACTGTATCAAAAACCACTTCCCCATTGACGGTGTCTGCGCTCACCTCCCAAGAGCCCCGAAGAAAGTCAATGCCCAAAATGGGTATTTCCTCCCCATAAGTGGGGATGTTCATACAAAGGCCTGCGGCATCTCCGTCCACCTCATCGGCATTATAGACATAAGCCAGGCTGCGGGTGGTATCACAGCCTATGTAGTCATCCATGTAGCAGCCGAGGTCTGCATCCACCCAAAGGCCGAAAAACATGCTGTCCAAAGGCTCCGCATTTCGCGAAATGATCTTGTGGCGCTGGAAAGTCATGTCGTTGATGGCATCCCCGGTGCCAAAGGAAAAGGCCAGGGCCTGTACCTCGACTTGCAGAGGCTCGCCCATAGATTCCCCGTGAACATTGGAGCCGTGGTCATTGTATATCCAAAAGATCATCTGATCGGCATACTTCGGCCCCTCACAGCCCTGATACGACAAAATGGGGTAATCGCCATCTAAGGGATTGTAAAGCTCATCCCCGTTTTCGTCCCAAAATTCTGCCAAACCCTGATCTGCTGCCGGCAAGGGGAAGCCATACATCTGCTCAAAATACGGATTGCCACGGGCAGGCCATCCCTTTACGCCGGCGGGAATACTCTCCGAGCCATAGGGAATGCCATTGGCAGCCGCTTCGAGAAGACTCCGGTGGAGCTCTATTTCTTCGGCATACACTTCAAAAAAGCGGTCCCAATTGGAACAAACCGCAGCCTCCGTCTCCCCGGACAAATCCAGGGGGCCAGGCCAAAAGTCAGAACGCCCTTGAACATTTCCATAAGTCTGACAGGCCGTTTTGAGGTTGCCGGAAGGGTCAAAAGCGCCCAGCCAAAGGCCGGCGGCAAAGATGGAAGAAACACCCTGCTCATCCGGGTCATCGGGATGAGGAATGATGTAAGCGGCGTCCTGGCGAGTCCACCACATATCTCCGCCCGTCAGCAAATGAGCGCGTACATTGTTCACTTTCGTGTAAATGCCCGTCAAATCAGTCAGATAGCGATTAACGCCCTGCACAATTTGTGCCTGAGCCGTGGTGCATTCCGAGCGGTAGCCCGCAGCAGAAGAAGCAGGCCGATCTCCCTTCTTTGGCCCTGAGTGCCAGGCAGAAAGCATGGTGGAGACAGCGAACAAAATAAGCAACAGAAAAAGATGTGAGGTATATTTTCGCATGAGATAACATTTAGGTTTTAATACTGTTCACCACAAAACTGAGCTCAATTCTACTACCATACTTCACACGCAGGGCCCTTTTTAGTCAGCAGAATGACAAAAAAGAGTTTTCTTTGCAGAATCATCGGTTCTTTAAGTTTTTGGTCATCTGCCTCCTTTGGAAAACAGATTGTCAAATTGAACCGGCTTAAAAATCTGTCAGATTGAGCCTGCCGAAATCCGCGAAAACCTTCAGACTGAGCTTGCCGAAGTCCGCG